>CAPNDH010000013.1 GCA_948664205.1 uncultured Clostridia bacterium
TAATTTATTATACACTCTCTCATAAAATGTGTCCATATATCTATTCTAACACCACATTGATACTTTCATATCTTCTAATAATTTTTCTTTTAACATCTTTCTTTTCCTCCTCAAAACTCGAAGAGTTTTGTACTATTCACCATTCACTCTTCATTATTCACTATTCATTTAAGTAATTTCTTCGAAGGGTAGGTCGCCCTTTAGTAGCGACCCCTACAATCGTATTATGCATTTTCTTTGATGCTCGCCCCTACAATTCTCTTTAATTGCTTTTTTATGTTTTGGGCGAAATTCGGTATTCCTATTTGGTATTCCTTACCGATTTAGCCCCTACATTTCTTTTATTTCTTTCTGTATAAACTATACATTACACCTTTTGTTAAATTCTCCGAAGATATTACCCTAATTTCCAACCTCCAACCTCTAACTTCCAACTTCTTATATAAAAAGGTTGAAAATTATTGCTTATTTCTAACCTCTAACTTCCAACCTCTAATTCTTAATTAAAATTTTCTTTTTCTTGCTGCCTCTGATTTTTTCTTTCTTCTTACACTAGGTTTTTCATAATGTTCTCTTTTACGAACTTCTTGAATAACACCATTTCTAGCGCATTGTCTTTTAAACCTTTTTAAGGCATCTTCTATATTTCCATTATTTACTCTTACTTCTGACATTAATATTCCCCTCCTTCCAGTATTAACACTTTTATTTGTGTGGGATTTATTTAACGTGCAATTTTTTATTATACTTGCACGTTTTGTATTATATATTATGTTGGTATTATTTGTCAATAGCCTGCTTTAAAAATTTGGAGAATTTTATTTAGAGAGTTACCATTCACAGCATTTTTTTTACATTGTATCAGCTATTTTTTCTATTTCTTCCTTTGTTAGTTTTGATACTTTACATATAGTTTCTATATCAATTTTTTCTTTAAGCATTTCTTTTACTAGTTCTTTTTTTCCTTCTTCTTTTGCATATGCTACTTCACTTACTCTATCCATTTCCCACTTTTCTTCTAGCCATTGCATTCTTTTTACTTCTTCGTCTCCTGTTAAATATGATATTTGTAGCCTTGCTTTTTTTAGTGTTTCATTTTTTTCCTCTGCCATTTTTATTAACCCCCTATCATAATCGTCTATAAACGCTAACCATTGATTTATTTTTTCATTCATATCTGGATGCTGTTTTCTAAATTTTGGTAGTTCTATAAAATACCATTTTATTCCTTTTAATACTTCATATTCTCTATGTTTGTCCAATACCACTGCTGTTTCCGATATGTATTCATCAAACCCCAGCATTTCATAGTCTAATATATTTATCATTATTACTTGTTTAATGTCTTTATAATTTGTTCCTCTTTGCGTTTCTCTCGCTATTACTTTCGAACTGTAGTATGTTGTTCTTTCTTCTATATTATGCTCATTTCTTAATTGCATTTCTATATTTACTATTGTTCCATTATCTAGTTTTGCTTGTAGGTCTAGTCTCCCACCTTTTTCTTTTTTGGTCAACTTTTCTAAGTTTACTTCTTCTTGTATTTTTATTTCTTTTATATCTATTTTTAATAATGCTTTTAGGAAATCAATTAAAAACTCTTCATTTCCTTTTCTACTAAAAAATACTTTAAATATTATATCGTCTTTTAAGTTTAATGGTTTTTCTTTTATTTTATTATCTACTTACTTTTCTCCTTTATTATATCAAGTTACTTTTTATTATTCAATATTTTTGTCAAATTTTATTAATAGCTTTAATTTTATGCATGATTAATAAACGTTTTACTTTTATAAAACATTCTTTATGTTTTTTAGTTTTTGCTTTTTGGAATTTTTAAGACATAATTTGTTCGAACAAATTAATTTGATTAAAGCACAAATTGTGCTAAATAGAATGAACTATTTATATCACATTTTGTGCTTTTTGTAAACATAATTTATTTTATTTTTTCAAAAACTTTTCGACATTTTTTTCGTTTTTGTCTAATTAAAAGAGTGTCCCTTCTGCGTTATTTTGACACAGAAAGGATCATCTCTATTTTGCTTTTTCTGCATAAGAATTATTTACTATTTTATCAAATGGTGCCTTCTGGCTTAATTCTCCTGCTTCTTGCATTACTTTTTGTAATAGTTCAAATGATTCTTCTTTCATTGTTGGTACTGTTTTCCATGCGTCTATGTCTTTGTAGCTTTGTAATACTGTAGCTAGTAAGTCTACATCTGTGTCTGGGAAGAAGTCTTTTATTACTTCTGCTACTTCTTTCATAGTGTGTTCTTCTACGAATTTTTGACCTTTATATATGGCATTTGTGAATTTTTGTATTACATCACTATTGGCTTCTATATAACTTTTTTTAGCAAAATATGCTGTGTATGGTATTTCTCCTGAAGCTTCTCCTACTGATGCTACTACATATCCTTTTCCTGCATTTGCTGTCATTGTTGCTGTTGGCTCAAATAGTGTTACATAGTCTGCTGTTCCCCCTGAAAATGCTCCTGCCATTAAGTCAAATTTTATGCTGTCATCTAATATTAAGTCTTTTTGTGGGTCTATTCCATTTTGTTTTAATACATATTCAAATGTCATATATGGAACTCCACCTTTTCTTCCTGGTATTACTGTTTTTCCTTTTAGATCTTGCCAACTAAAGTTGTCTGTATTTTCCCTTGCTACTAGGAATGAACCATCTTTTTGTGTTAATTGTGCGAAAACTTGGCAATAATCTTCTTTTCCTTCATTGTATACGTATATTGATGCTTCTGGCCCTGCAAAGCCTATGTCACTTTGACCTGCTAGTACTGCTGTCATTACTTTATCTGCACCTTGACCTGTTGTAAGTTCTATTTCTAAGCCTTCTTCTGCCATGTATCCATTTGCTATTGCTACATATTGTGGTGCATAGAATACTGACCTTGTAACTTCGTTTACATTAATTTTCTTTAATGAAGCTACATTTTCTCCATTATCTTTTGTTGCAAAATAAATAATAGCTCCTGCCACTATTATTATAAGTACAATTATAATTGCTATACTTAAAATTCTTTTCACTTTTGTATTCCCCTTTCCTTTTGGTTTTTATGCTTTTTGCATTCTTATATATTGTATTCAATTCTTTATTTAAAGGTCACTATTTTAATAAAATATTGCATTTATGTAAGTTTATATACTAGAAAAGTACTATATTCTAAATTATAGAGTAGCGCGAAGTAAGTAATATATTTTATTTTTGTAATGAAGTCCCGACAGCCCGCCGATCGCGGGGGAATACCCGTGAGCTTGGAGGGCGAAATGGAAAGCAAGAATAAAATTTTCTAAGTGGCAAAGCCACATAAGAAAATCTAATTCTTCCATAACCATCTTCTAAGGAAATTCACCACTAACGTGGATGACTTTCCTAAGAATATGGAAAAAATAAAATATATTACTTACTGGGAGCGAATAATTTAACACGTAGCGTGACGAAGCCTTTTTATTTTGAATTTTTATAGTATTATGTTATTGCATTTTACTTAACTTTATGTTATATTAATTGTCAACAATATAATTTTATTATAGGAGGATATGTTTATGATTACTAACTTTATTAAGGAAGTAAAAAGCTTTTATGAAACTATCTATAAGACAGATTTAACAACTTTACGATTAACAGATTTACAAGCTATGCAAAAACAAATGGAAGATTTTTATGGTAGTGAATTGCTAAACTTAAATTCTTCTGAAGATGATAAGTTTTGTAGTTTTCTTGCTTATGAAATTTTAGGCTTTTACTCAGATTTTTGCTTATGGGAATTTCGTTGTCCTGAAATTTTACAGTTTTTAACCAATTTATCTAAAGCTCAAAGTATAAATGAGTTGAAAAACATTACTTTAAAGAGATTAGGTAACGTTTCTAGAGCTGTTAATTCTATTATTAGGGATAATACTGTTATAGAAACTCCTACCAGAAATATAGTATTAAATTCTGATTTAAATTCTTATAATTATTTATATTATTATGGTGAAAAAGTTACTAAAAATCATATGCAGATTGTTGACTATTTTAATAAAGTAAGTGAAGATAAAATAACATCTATTGCTAAGTGTACAGTCGATTCTTTCTTAAGAGGCTTAGAAAAACTTGGTAAAGGTGGGGTGGATATTTCTAAAAAGACCTATGTTTGTTTATTCTACCCTATGGGCTTTGAGAAAGTTGCTAAAAAGTTTTGTGAATTATTAGAAGGTAAATTGAAGGTTATACTTAGGTTGTATGACAATTCTGAGTTTGATAAACAATTAAATTATAACCATAGGTATGATTACAATTTTTACCTTTCAGATGAATACATTAATAATTATCTTTCTTATTTTGAAACTACTTTAAAAGAAAATAAAGATATTTTTGAAAGATATGCTGGACCTATTTACATTGAAACATTTGGTGAAGATAGATTTATTCCTAAAAATGGCTTTGAAATTTTTGAAAAAGATAATACTCTTGCAGAATTAAATAGTTCATTTGATACAAAGTATTCTGTTTTGTATATGAACCATATTAGAAAAGATACTTCTTTTACAATTATTTCTTACCCTTGCCCTGAAATTGGTAAGGATTTTGAGAGCATATTTGATGATACAATAAAGATTAATACTCTTGATAATGAGAAATATGAGAATATACAGCAAAGAATTATTGATGTTCTTGATAAGTCTAATATTGTTCATATAACTGGCAAAAATGGTAACAAAACTGATTTATGGGTTTCACTTGCAAACCTTGAAGATTCAAGCACTCAAACTAAGTTTGAAAATTGTACAGCAGATGTAAATGTTCCTGTTGGCGAAGTTTTCACTTCTCCTGTTCTTAAAGGAACCAACGGAACTCTTCATGTTTCTGAAATTTACCTTAATGGAATGAAATTTATTGATTTATGCTTATTAATTGAGGATGGATTTATTAAAGAGTATAATTGTAAAAATTATTCTACTGAAAAGGAAAATGACGAATACATTAATGAGAATTTACTTTATGACCATAAGACCTTACCTATGGGTGAATTTGCAATTGGTACAAATACTACTGCTTATGTAATGGGTAATAAGTACCATATTAATGATAAGCTTGATATTCTTATAGCTGAAAAAACTGGTCCACATTTTGCTTTTGGTGATACTTGCTATTCTATGGATGAAGAAACAAAGGTATTTAACCCTAATGGCAAAGAAGTAGTTGCTAAGGATAATGAAGTTTCTATTAAAAGAGCTGAAGATTCATATTTTGGATGTCATACAGATGTTACTATTCCATACTACGAATTAGGTGACATTGTAGCTATTGGTAATAGTAAAGTTACTATTATTAAGGATGGTAAGTTTGTTCTTGAAGGAACACAAGAACTTAATATTGAAGGAATGTAAAAGCCAAAGAGAAACCCACTATTTTAGTGGGTCTCTCTTGTTTTTATTCTCCTGCATCTTCTGTTGGAGCAACTGAAGCAGTTGGTGCTTTCTCTGACAACTTTAAGTTGTCTATGATCTTATACTCATCGTCAATTATTACCATTGTTCCTTCTGTAAGTGACGCTTTTGTAGCATCTAAACCTCTCAAGAACTGGTAAAAATCTTTCCGTTCAGGTGAATTATATGCAGCCTGTATAATTTTCATATACTCTGCTTCACCTTCTGCAATTATAGACTTTGCGTCTTTTTGTGCATCTGACAGTATTACTCTTACCTGATAATCTACATCATTACGAATTTGCTGTGCCTGTGATTCACCTTCTGCTGTGTACTGTGCAGCTATCTTGTTTCTTTCAGATATCATACGGCTGTACACGGCATCTTTATTGTCTGATGGCAAATCTAAGAGCTTCATTTCCACCGAGTTGACTGAAATTCCATACTGGTCGGCAGAATTTTTTCCGCTTAGATTTTCCATTATCTTAATAGAAAGCGTGCCATCTTTCCCCTGAATAACTTCATCCTGTTTTGTAGAGGAAATGACATTTTTCATAGAATTATATACCAAAACATCTATTCTACTCTCTGCATTAGATGTAGATTTGAGTGTTTGGTAGTACTTTAGCGGATCTTCAATTTGCCATATAACATAGCAGTCTGCAATCATAGACTTCTTATCTGATGTTATTACATCAGAGGATGCCAAGTCATAAAGTTGCTCTTCTTTGGGCAGTTTCATTACGCTTTGTATAAAAGGCTTTTTAAAATATAGTCCAGCCTCAGATTTGGTTGTAACTACCTTTCCAAATTCTTTTATAAGTCCAAATTCATTTTCCTTTAAAGTGTATGTGCTACTAAAAAATAATATAGCCAAAAGTGCTGTTAATACAATTGTTACTATTTTTCCTTTTATCTTCATATTAGTTTTCCTCCTGTTTTGTTGTTTCCTGCTGAACGATAATAGGTTTAATTTCAGAATCTGTGCCGTTTACTATAATCTGCAAGTTGGGCATCAATTCCTCCATTGCTTCATAGTACATTCTTATTTTAGAAGTATCTGGATCTTTCCTATACTCTTCATACATAGCATTGAAAAGTGCTACTTCACCATTTGCTTCATTAATTCGCTCTTGCTTAGTAGCATTTGCCTCCTGAATAATTGCATCTGCTTCGGCTGTTGCTTTTGGTATCTGTTCGTTTTGATACTGTTCCGCATTATTTCTATTTGTGTCTGCCTGCTGTTTAGCATTCTCAACACTTTTGAAGGCCTGAGAAACTTCGGTTGTGGGCGGTTCTGCATCCTGTATAGTAACATTTACTAACATTAAGCCCGTCTGCCGTTTTTCTAATTCCTTCATAATATCTTCTTTTATAACTGCCTGAATTTCACTCTTTCCGGTTGTAAGAACGTCATCTACATTATACGAACCTATTGTATTTCTAATAGATGCCTGTGCAATGTTTCTTAATGTTCCTACTGAATCAGAAGAGCCATATTCGTACATTATAGCATCATTGATTCTATACTCTATATAGAAATCAACATTAACGAAGTTAAAATCAGTAGTTATCATTAGGCTGTCATTTTCCTGTGTTTCATTATCTTCTTCCTGATAGCCAATGGCAAACCCCTGAATAGTGCTGTCAAACTTCTTTACCTTCTGGATAAATGGAATTTTGAAATGCATTCCTGTTCCAGAAACTGCTTCTGCCTTTCCAAAGGTAGTAATTATAGCAAGGTTCTGTTCCCCGATTACATATATTGAAGATTTTGCTACTATTAGTAGCATGACAATGCATAGTACAGTGGAACTTATTGTTCTAATTCTCCGACAAGTTTTTGCATCATCTTCGTCGAAGCTTGAATCTTCCTTTTGACTAGAACTTATTATTGCTGAAAACACAGTTCTTGAAATAATTAAAGCAATGACTAATAACACGAATATAAATGTCATATTTTTTCTCCTTTTCTTCTTACGATGCATGGTTTATAGTTGCTTTTTTAGGAAATATTATTTTATATTCCCTTTTTTATGCCCTCCTTTCGGTTTTACGGTGTACATTTTATCATATTATGTTAATATTGCAATACTTTTATGTAATTTTGTTGAGTCGATTTTTTCTATTTAACAAGCAAGGGCGAAATTCGGTATTCCTTTTAGGTATTCCTTACCGATTTAGCCCCTACATTTCAAATTAGCTTTTCTAGAAAATTAAAAGACAGCTTATGCTGCTGCCTTTTTATATTTTTATCTTCTATCAAAAATTTTTTCTAATAATACAACTGAACCATACATTACTGCTGCTACTATTGCTAGTATTATAACTCCTGTCATTACTAGGTCTAATTGGAATACTTGACCTCCATATACTATTAGATAGCCAAGCCCTGCTTTTGAAACTAAAAATTCTCCTGTTATTACACCTACTAATGATAAACCTATATTTACTTTTAAAGAGTTAAAAAATGTATGCTTATTAGCTGGTATTATTATTCTTGTTAATATTTGAAATTTATTAGCATGAAATGTTTGTGCCATTTTTATAAGCTCTTTATCTGTATTTAGGAAACCATTTAGTATTTCTAATATTGTTACTATTAAGGAAATTGCAAGTGCCATTACTATAATTGCTGGCATTCCTGCTCCTACCCAAATTATTATTACTGGTCCGAAGGGCTACTTTTGGCAAACTATTTAGTACTACTAAGAATGGTTCTGATACTTTTGATAAAAACTTAGACCACCATAGCATAATTGCTATAATTGCACCTAAAAAAGTTCCTAATAAGAAACCTATTAAAGTTTCTATACAAGTTACTTTAATATGTTCTAATAAATTATTTTGTGATAAGTTTAAAAATGTCTTTAGTATACGTGAGGGCTGGCTCATAATGAAGCTGTCTATAATACCATTATTTGCAAGTACTTCCCACAATACAATTAGCCCAATAATAATACTAAATTGAACTACCTTGACGGCTATTTTTTCATTTCTTAATTTTTTTAAATATTTTTTTCTATCTTTTGATATATTTTTTCCTTTATCCATGTACATCTAGTCCTTTCCAAATTGTATCAAAATACTTACTAAACTTTGGACTTTCTCTGCAGTTTAATGGTGTTCTGTTTTCCATTTCAAAATCTATTTTATGAATTTCCTTTACTGTTGCTGGCCTATTACTTAATACTATTACTCTATCTGACATACTTATAGCTTCTGAAATATCGTGTGTTACTATCAATGCTGTAATGCCTTCATTTCTTAGAATGTCGTAAATATCTTTTGTTACCATTATTCTTGTTTGATAGTCTAGGGCCGAGAAGGCTTCGTCTAATAATAATATTTTAGGTTTTATTGCTAATGTTCTAATTAAAGCTGCTCTTTGCCTCATACCTCCTGATAATTGATTTGGATATTTATTTTTAAATTCATATAAACCATATTTTTTTAGTAGGTTATCCACATATTGTACATTTTCTGTGGTTTTTAAATTTCTTATTTCTAATCCAAACATTACATTTTTGTAGATAGTAAGCCATTCTAAAAGGCTATCCTTTTGGAGCATATATCCTATTTCTCCATCTATTTGTATTTCTCCATCAGTTTTTTCTTCTAAGCCTGCAATAATAGATAGCATTGTAGATTTACCACAGCCACTTGGACCAATTAAGCTTACAAATTCTCCTTCATTAATAGAAAAACTAATATCTTTTATTGCTATTACCTCTCCATTTACTGCTTGATACTTTTTTGATACATTTTGCACTTTTAAAACTTCTTTCATTTTGCACCTACCTTATAAAGATTTCTGCGATTTCTGGGACGCACCCAAAAATCGCAAATTTGGTGAGATTTCTGGGTGCGTCCCAGAAATCTCTTTCATATTATATTTTATGGTAACTCTGTTTATTTGGTGTAGACTTTATTGTTTTTTGTGCAAAATTTATCCCCTTTAACAAATTTGTTAAAGGGGATAAATTCTGTATTTTACATACACAGTTATTTTGTTTTTATATATCTTTTATTTTGTAACATACATTTTCTATTTTATATCCATGTTCTTTTACTTCTCCTCTTTTTCCATTCTTAGTATTTTTTTCATATATTATTTTATACTCTGCTTCTTTTTTATTTTCATTAAACCAGTTTATTATTTGGTCTACTGCTTTGGGTTTATAATATACTTGATAATATTGATTCCCTTTTGAGATATCTGGCACAACTGCTATTTGCTCGTCTTCGTAATAATGTTTATATGATATTTTCATTCCTAATGCTCTTGCAATTGCTCCTATAAAATTTCTATGAGGTAAATTGTTTTCTGAATAAATATGTAATTGCTCTGCTATGTCTGATGCTAAGCAATAATTTTTTTGAATTATAACATCTATTTTATTTTTTATATTTTTTATTTCTTCTTTGTTTTCCTTTGATATATTTTCTACTAAATTAAGTTTCTTTTCGTTTTCTTCTATTTGTTTTAATGCTAAATGCATGATATCGAATATATTTTGTGGTTGTTCTATTATACTTCTATATCTTTTTTCTACTTCTATAAAGTATTTTCTTATTTTTCTTCCTATGCTATTATTTTCTATCATACATAGTTCTTTTGCCATATCCATTGTAAGATAATATTCATGTTTAATAACGTTTTTACGTTCCCCAATTTTGGTGAGCGTTAAAATATAATCTTGATTTTCTTTAAATTGATATATATCAATTCTATTTTTAATCCATGTTGTAAAATCTCTTCCTATATTTAATTTTTCTTTTAATTCCCTTGCATTAATTAGTTTTTCTCCTTTCTCATTTTCATAAATTGGCACAATTTCTCCTTCAATTAGTTTTAAGTTTTCGTCCATAAATTTCCTCCTTGTTTTATTTTTCATAATTTTTATCTTTATCTAATAATTTTTTCGCAAATCTGTGAAAAATAGTAAAATTCTTTTACGCATATTGTCATTTTGATCACGTTTCACAAAATTGTGAATTGTGAAAAAAATTGTTAATTGATATTAATTCGCAGTTTTATTTTGATAACTATTTTTATCCCTTTTCACAAAATTGTGAAAGGGGTTGAAGTTCTGTTCTTTTCCAATTATTTTTAATAAAATTGGCAAAAAATTTTTATCTTCTTCGAAATAATATTTTTTACTATTTTGGAATTTTTTAGATAAAAAATTATTGAAATTAACTTTTGTTATTTTATCATATTTTTATGTATATATCAATGAAAATCGTTCGTCATTAATTTATCTGTTTCGACAAAAAAATAGAATATTTCATATTTATTTGCTTTAACAAATTTGTTAAAGCAAAAAGTCAACACAATTGTGCTGACTTTAAATTCTTATTGTTTGACCTGCGTATATTAGGTTTGGGTTTTGTATTCTGTTTAGTCTTACTATTGTTGCTATTGGTACACCGTATCTTCTTGATATTCCCCATAATGTATCTCCCCATTTTATTTTGTATAGAGTGTGGTTTAGGTCGTATCTGTTTGTTGGTATTATTAGCCTTTGGCCTACATATATTAAATTTATATTTCTTATTCCGTTTTCTACTGCTATTGCTCTTGCAGTAGTTCCATAATTTGCTGCTATTTGGTTTAATGTGTCTCCTGCTTTTACAATGTATATTGTTTGACCTGATGTTGAGTTTCCGTCAGTGTCACTTGGCGTTTCTCCACTTGGCACTATTAGTGTTTGACCTGTATAAATTAGGTTTGGATTTGCTATATTATTTAATTCTACTAGTCTTGCTACAGTTGTATTATATTCTAAAGCTAACCTACTTAATGTATCTCCTCTTTGTACTATTATAGTTGTTGTTCCTCCTGCTACTGGTTTATTTGTATTATCTGGAAGTGGTATTTCTGATGAACTGTTTAATAGTATTCCATCTGTAAATTTATCTCTATCTACATATCCACTTATTCCTGCTATTTCTCCCGCATCCGTATATTGCCAACCTACCCACGTACTCCAATTTCCGTTTGGTGTTGGCTCATATACTTCATATTGTGCTACCCATAATGGATAATTTGTTAGTTCTCCTCTAAACCTATTTGATGCATTACTAGTATCACTATAAATTACCATTTCTTTTCCACTTAAATTCTCTACTGTTTGCATAAATGTTAAACCAATTTGATTAATTTCTTCTGTATTTAAGTTTCCAAAACTTTCAAAGTCCATTGCCAGCCTACAATCTGGCACCTTTCCTGAAATGGTTGCTACAAAGAATCTCGCCTCACTAATTGCTTCTTCTACACTTCTTGCTGTTAGGTAATGATAAAAGCCTACTTTTAAATTGTTTGCTTTTGCATTTGTATAGTTTTGGTTAAAATATGGGTCTACAAATGAGCTTCCTTCACTTGCTTTCATATATACTATTTCTATTCCACTATTTTTTACTTCTGCATAATTTATATTTCCTTGCCAACCACTTACATCTATTCCTTCATATATGGTATCACTTGAAGGAGAAAATGCGTATACTGGTGCTATTAATATGTACATTGGGGCTGTTAATATTATTAGAAAACTTACCAATATTTTAAATACACTCTTTTTCATTTTTCCACCTACCTTTTTTTATATTGTATGAATATTAGAAAATAGAGTGACTTTTTTGTACTTTTTGCAAGTGTTACTTAATATAGTAAATTAGGTGATTTTTTTGAGGAAAGTTAAAGTTTTTTTGCTTAATGGTATTTTGCTTACTTGTACTTCTCTTTTGCTTAGAAGTATTGGTATGTTTTTTGGTGTATATATTTCTAATAAAATAGGCGCTGAGGCTGCTCGGAGTTTATCAGCTTATTATGTCAGTGTATATGCTTTTTGTATGTTTTGCAAGTTCTGGGGTTAACCTTGCTACTTCTAGAATTGTTTCTGAACAGATGGCTTATGGTAAGGAAGATGGAATGAGACTTGCTGTTAAGAAGTGTATTAATTATAGCTTGTTTATGGGAGTGGCTTCTGCTATTTTACTATTTTTATTTTCTCCTTTTATTTCTACTTATTGGCTACATTCTAAGGTGAGCAATATTCCTCTTAGAATTATTGCAATTAGTCTTCCTTTTTTATCAATAAGTAGTAGTATTAATGGGTATTTTTCTGCTATTAGGAATGTTAAGAAAACTGCCCTTGCTCAAGTTTTGGAGCAAATTATTAGAATTTATTTTGTTACTTTTTTTATTAATTATTTTTTACCTTCTGGAATTGAATATGCTTGTATTTCATTGGTTTTAGGTGGTACTATTTCTGAAATTTGCTCTTTTTTACTTCTTTTCTTATCTTATAAAAGGAATATTAGAAAAAGAAATTGTGTTATGAATAGAGGAAATAATTATACAAAACAAATTTTGAGAATTACTCTTCCTATCGCTTTTACCTCATATGTTCGTTCTGGACTTTCTACTTTAAAACAAATTCTTATTCCTATTCGTTTAGAAAAATCCGGAATATCTTGTGAAAAGGCTCTTTCTCAGTATGGTATGATTAATGGTATGGCTATGCCTTTAATCATGTTTCCTTGTACTTTTATTTCTTCTTTTAGTATGTTACTTATTCCTGAGTTTTCGTACTTAAATGCTAAGAAAAGTTATGATAAAATTAATTTTGCTATCAATAAGATACTTAAGTTTTGTTTTATTTTTTCTTTTCTGATTATGGGAATTTTTTGGTGCTTTTCTGAAGAACTTTCTAGCAGTATTTATAGTGAAGCTAATGTTTCTATTTTTATAAAGGTGCTTTCTCCTCTTATTGTTTTAATGTATATTGATAATGTTGTTGATGGTATTTTAAAAGGATTAGATAAGCAAGTTGCTGTTATGGGAATTAATATTTTAGATTTATTTACGAGTATAACTTTTATTTATTTTTTACTACCTATTCAAGGAATAAAAGGGTATATTGTTGTTCTTTTTATTAGTGAGATTTTAAACGGGTTGGTTAGCTTGCTTTTATTAATTAAAGAAACTAAACTTAAAATAGATTTTGTAAATTGGATTTTAAAGCCTTGTTTTGCTGTTTTTGTGCTTAATTTAGTTTTTAGGAGTTATAGTCCAAATAGTATTTTAGAATTAATTGTTCAAATTTTGATTTTTTGTGTTTGTTATTTTGCTACAATTGTTTTGTTTAGGGGGTTGGTTAAAAATGATTTAAAATTTTAAAATAAAACCCACCAACTGTTACTTATTTAAGTATCAGTTGGTGGGTTATTTCTTAAACATAGTGTCTATATATCATTTCCATAAACTCATTACTTCCAAATTTCATATCTTTTTCATATGCATAGAGAAAATCTTCATATACTTGTTCTCCAGTTGGAAATACCTGTCTAAATTCTTCTTCCATATTAACAATTGGATATTCTGTTACTGACTGACACCATCTCGAATAAAAACACATTAGTGCATATATTTCTTCTTTTGTCGTTATAATAATTGAAAATTTATTATCTTTTATTATTAATATAGTTGACATAATTTCTAGATATATTTTACTTATACGATTTGTCCATATATTATACACTTTCGATAATTCTTTAGATTTAACTTTATACTCTTGTTCTTCGATTTCTAATCGTTCTTTATTTTTTTCTAATTCTTCTTTATTGTAATATTCTCTTTCATTATAAACATGTCTTAAAATATTCAATTCTTTTCCTAACCGTTTTACCTGTTCATATGCAATATAAAAGCTATTGCATAAACTTTTAAAATAACTTTGCAAATCGTACTGACTCATTTTGTAATCACTCATATTGTTTTCCTCCTTATAAAGTCATTTTACTTCTACTATAGTTACTGCACTGAATTATATCATAAGGTTTAACATAAAGCAATACATTTCGGTTTATTTCTTCAAAGAGTGGGCCGCCTAAAGCGGCGACCCAATACAGTGTAAAATATTATTTTAATTTACTTTTCCCAGTAGCATAGTCTATTTCTATACCTGGTTGAACATTGTATATGTAAACGTTAAAGCATATTCCTTTTCCACTATCTTCAATAGAATAGGCTTCTATTTGTACACCACTTGCTACTAAGTTACTTTCCTGAAAAACTGGAGTAACTCTATATAGTACATGATTTTTTGGGTTTTCCTCTATATAGTCTGCTACTTGATTTTCAAATGGTAACATTCCTTCTACATTCATATAACGAGTTCCAGTTATTAAATTTTTTTCATTGGCATTTTCGCCTGCTAGTTGGTACCCTATTAGGTGACAACGGTTGTATAAGTAGTTTCCTTCTACTACTCCTTCATATTTTACTGTTTGCCATCCTGATGGTTTTATCATTCCTATGGCTTGTCTTTCTTCTCCTTTTGCTGGCATTATTTCTTTACATATATTAGCATATGCTACTCTGCACCTTCCTAAGCTGTCAAGTTCACTATAATTTTCAAATACTCCTAAATTATAATCTTCCTCAGTAAATGAAGGTTTATTATTGTTTATTGTGCAATATGGAGAGTTTGAGTATTGTGGAATTTCAGTAATATTAAATGATATTGAATTTACGTTTCTAATAGTTTGTTCGTTGCTTTCATAGTTTGAAAAATAACTTATAGTACCTATTATTATTACTAAAATGATTAGAATTATCTGCCCATTTAAAGTTACCTGCTTCTTCCTTTTTGTCATTTTGTTATACCTCTCTTTTATAAGATTTTATATGTTTTATAGTATAACATAATATAATAAATTATAGAATAGTTCGGCTAATTTTTTTCTTCTTCAAATAACATATCATATCCATTTTTTGAATATAATTCATATTTTCCATTTTTATATTGTAACATTGTTCCTTCTTTTGCTATATCTAATAGTTCTTTATCTGTTATTTCTTCTTTAAATTCTATTTTTGATTTCTCCGTAAAGTCACTTAAATAAATTTCACTATTTCTATCTTCTGTTACCAAATACAAATGACCTTCTTTTCTATAATTTTGTAATTCTTCATCTATATTTATTTCTTCTTTTGTTTTAGGCTGGTCTATATTTTTTAAAAAATTGGTTAATTCTTGTATAAAGCCTTTTACATCGATATTGTTTTTTATATCTTCTTTTATATTTTTGAATATGTTTAAATCCATAATTATTCCTCCTTCCTTGCTAGTATACTATATTTAATTTGCATTTATTGTAGAATTTTGTAGGATTACTTAATTTTTTATTATTTACTATAAAGCCAAACATAAAAAACGAAGAGAACCATTTGTTTCAATGGTTCTTTTCGTTTTTATATGACAGTTATTTGGAATAACTTTTACTTTTCGCCGTTAATTTTTTGAACAATTTGATGTGGTCTTTCTGTACAATCAAGTATAAGTTTTTTTCCATCATTAATTATATTTGTATGAATTCTAACTGATGTTTGATTAGTAGCTTCTATATATTCAATATTTGAAACTCTTAAAGCAATATTTTGTCCATATAAGCCTTCTATTGAAATCCACTTTTCATTATCTAGCCGTTTGCTTTCCTTTTTCAAAAATTGTTCTAAAGCTTTGTCTGCTTTTTCTTTTTCTTCTTCTGTTAAACTTTCCCACTCTTGTTTTGTCATACTTTTTCCTCCTTAACAAATTATTGTTATTAGTTACCTTTACGAATTTCTTAATAAGAATAACATGATTTTACTTAAAAATCAATACTTTTTAAGCATTTAAATTAATATACCCACAATCTTTTCCATCTTTAATTTCTCTTATCCAACAATTTTTTGGATTTTTCTCTTCATGGTACCATTCTGGTGAATAATGAAACCACCTTAAGAGAAAAGTTCTTAAAGTTGTTCCATGTGTAAATATGAATAATGTATCTATTCCATGCTTTTCATAGTCACGATGGATTGTTCCCATAAATTGATGTACACGAAGTGCTACATCATAAGGGCTTTCTCCTAATGGCAACCTTGCATAAAATTTTCCATAGTTATTTCTTTGGCGCTCATACTCTTCATATTCTTTTGGAAATAGTTTTCCCCATTCTTCTTCTGGTACTGAATCAAATAGACCAAATTGTTGCTCTACAAGAGTTATATCTTCTCTTATATCTGATATTTCAAGAGATTTATTAAACTCCTCTGATGTCTGCCTAGTTCGCAAATATGGGCTACGCCATATTCGTGCATTTTCTAAACATACTCTTTGCTGGTTACAATAATTTTTTAGCCATATTCCTGCTTCATATGCTTGTTCCTTTCCCAATTCACTTAATTCTACTAAGTGATCTGGAATCCTTTTTACATAGTTGCTTCCATTATTAGCTATTGATTCTCCATGTCTAATAAGAAAAATGTGCATATTTTATCCTCCTAAAAATTTTAATTTAAACTTTTATTTAATAACTGTTACAATGAGATTATATCAAATTATGTAAAATTTTGCAATTATTTTAAATCAATTTTAATTATTTATAGGCATTGTATAAGGCGAATGGAAATTCCATTCGCCTTTAAATTATTCTTTTGTGTCTAAAAATTCTTCTAAATCTCTACAAAAAATTTTCTTTGTTATATGTACTTCTCCTTCATTTACTATTTCTGTTAATGTATATTTCTGAACTTTTCCTTTTACTACTTCTATTTCTGAAGATATCTCTTTTTCAATTTCTGCCGTTATAGAAACACAGATAGGCTTTTCTAATATACATGATATCCATCGTAATATTGGGAAAACATCATAGTAATACCAATGTTCTTCATTATTTTTTAAAAGAAATTCTAAAACTTCTTTATCAAACTCCATATCAATTGTAGGATATTGAATTTTTATGGTTCTGTTAGTTTCATATGATTTTAATGTAGCTTGTGTTATATTTTCTTCATTATCATATTTAAAATCAACTGATATTTCATCATTTGTACCATCTTCTTTTAGTTGCAATGCACCTGATTCAATTAATTGAATCTTATCTTCTAAAATTTCAAAAGTAAAGTCTCTATCAAGTAATGGTTCTAACTTACTATTTCTTCTTCCTATTGTATAGGTATTCATACTATGATAGTCATATAAACTATCTTGTATCATGTAATACTTTTTTCCTTCGCTATCTGTAAAATCAATATCAAATCTTCCACCTAATCCACAAAAAATACTGTTTATCTTAATTGGCAGAACAATTTCATTTAAAGGTAATAGCAAGTCCTTAAATTGATTAATATTAAGGCTTTTATACTTTTGTAAGTTATCACACCATTTTAGTATATTCATTTTTAGCTCAGTACTATTTACTTTAAAGTTAATGTCTTCATAAAAATTCTCTGTACCTATTTTTGACCGTAAATACAACATTAATTTTTTAGATTTCATATTTTCCTCCTTCTTTTACAATTGTAAAATGAATGTTTAAACAATTTCGTTCATATTTTAACATAATTATATATAAAAATCAAGCATTATGTTTATTTATAACTCTATAATTTTTTCCCACTCTAATTCTCCTTTTCCAAAGTGACCATAGTTTGTTGCTTTTGCGTAAATTGGTTTATTTAACCCTAAGTATTTTATTATTCCATTTGGTGTTAAGTCAAATTTGTTTTTTATTTTTTCTACTATTTGCTCTTCTGGTATTGTATTTGTTCCATAGGTTTCTATTAATATTGATGTTGGTTCTGGTACTCCAATTGCATATGATATTTGTATTTCGCATTTTTTTGCATATCCGTTTGCTACTATATTTTTTGCTATATGTCTTAACATATATGCTGCTGACCTATCTACTTTGCTTGCGTCTTTTCCTGAAAATGCTCCTCCACCGTGTCTTGAGTAACCACCGTAAGTATCTACTATTATCTTTCTTCCTGTTAAACCTGTATCTCCTAATGGCCCACCTATTACAAATCTGCCTGTTGGATTTATATATATTTTTGTGTTTTTGTCTATCATATTTTTTGGTACTATTTTGTGTATTATTTTTTCTGTTATTTCTTGTTTTAATGTTTTAATATCCACATTTTCTTCATGTTGTGTGGATATTAGTATTGTGTCTAGTCTTTTTACTTGTTCATTTTCATATTCTACTGTAACTTGTACTTTTCCATCAGGTCTTAAACCTTTTATTTTTCCTTCCTTTCGTGCATTTGTTAGTTCTTTTGATAGTTTATGTGCCATATGTATTGCATACGGCATATAGTTTTCGGCTTCGTCACATGCATAGCCGAACATTATTCCTTGATCTCCTGCTCCCCCTATATCTACTCCCATTCCTATATCTTGGCTTTGCTTTGTTATATTTGTTATTATCTTGCAGGTTTTGTAATCTATATCTAAGTTACTATTATCATAACCTATTTCTTTAATTATTTTTCTTACTAGTTCTTCTACATTAACTTCTCCTTTTGATGTTATTTGCCCTGCTACTACTATTAGGTCTTTTGATGCAAATGTTTCTACTGCTACTCTTGAATTTTCGTCTTTTTGTAAATAGCTATCTAAAATGCTATCTGAAATTAGGTCACATAGTTTATCTGGATGACCTTCTGTTACACTTTCTGATGTAAAAAATTTCTTCATATTTTATTCCTTCTTTCTAATATATTTTTTAACATGATATCAAAAAAGCCTCTGGCAAACGCCAAAGGTTAATATTTTCGTTTTATGAAAATTATCAGCCAAAGCGTTATGCTTTGTCGGTATTAGCACCTTACTTTATAGGTTGCTGTGGAGTCATTGAGCCGATTCTCTCGTCCACTCTTGATAACATATTATAGCCATTATATTTTTTATTATTTATTTTGTCAATATTTTTAATATAAAAACAAGGGCATTATATTTAATTGTTACTGTTCATAGCTAATTTTTTACATTGTAGGGGCAACTATATTTTATATTAGATGTGGATTGTATTATTTAATTATGGTTCCCAAAAGTGACAGATACCCCATTTGTACCAAATACCCCAAAAGGAAACGTCCCCAATGGGAACTTAAATCCAATTATCATACTTTCTAATATACAACTTCTTAACTTCTAATGCTAGTAGGCAATATACTACTGGCACTGCAAATATAAATATTATAAAATTTAAATTAAGTGGCACTAAGCCTAAGAATTTGCCTATAAATGTAAATGGTACTAGTACTGCTACAATACATATTACTGCTGTAAATATATATACAATTTTTGAGGCGTTACTTTCTATAAATGGTTTTTTAGCTGTTCTTATTATATGGAGTCCTATTAGGTTTGATATTATTCCATATGAGAACCATATTGTTTGGAATACTGCTGCTTCTCTTATTCCAAATATGAACCATAGTGTTGCAAATATTATTAGGTCAAATATTGCACTTGTTGGTCCCATTACTATCATAAAATTCTTTATACTTTTTATACTCCATTTTCTTGGTTTTCTTACATAGTCGTCATCTACGTTGTCCATTGGTAGTGATAGTTGGCCTATATCATATATTAGGCTTTGTACTAATAATTGTATTGGTGTTATTGGGAAAAATGGCAATAGTACACTTGCTATTAATATTGAGCTTACTTCTCCAAAATTAAAGCTTGCTGCTAATTTTATATATTTCATTAGGTTTCCAAAGGTTTTTCTTCCTTCTATTACTCCATCATTTAATACTTTTAAATCTTTTTCTAGTAGTATTATATCGGCTGTTTCTTTTGCTATATCTACTGCTGTATCTACTGATATTCCTACTTCTGAGTTTACTAGTGGTGGGCTATCGTTTATTCCATCTCCCATATATCCTACTATATTCCCCATTTCGCCTAATACTCTTACTATTCTTGCTTTTTGTATTGGTGATAGTTTTGCAAATATGTTTGTGTCTTTTAATATTCGTTGTAAGGCTTTGTCTGATAGTTTATCTACTTTACTTCCTAATACTATTCTTTTTGTATTTATATCTACTTTTTCACATACTGCTTTTGTTACATATTCGTTATCTCCTGTTAGTACTATTACCCTTATTCCATTATTGTTTAACATATTTATTGCTTCTTTTGCGCTTTCTTTTGGAGGGTCTAAAAAACCTATAAATCCCATTAGTATCATATCTTTTTCGTGTTTTACCTCAAAATGTTTTATTTCTTTTACATCTGTTCTTTCGCATATTCCTAATACTCTAAGGCCTTGTTCGTTTAAGTTTTTTGCTATGTTTTTAATATTTGTTTTTATTTCTTCTGTAAGGTTTGTTACTTCTCCTTTATATTCTACCTTTGTGCATATATTTAATATTTCTTCAATAGCTCCTTTTGTTATTAGCTTTTCTTTTTCTCCATTTGTAACTACTATTGATAGCCTTCTTCTTGAAAAATCAAATGGAATTTCATCTATTTTTTTGTACTCTTTTGCGATATTTTCTATTCCTTCTTTTTCCCCTCTTGCTATTATTGCTTCATCTATGTTTCCTTTTAATCCTGTTTGAAAATATGAATTTAGATATACATGTTTTAGTACGTCCATATCCTCCTCGCCTTTTATATCTAAATATTTTTCTAGTACTATTTTATCCTCTGTTAGTGTTCCTGTTTTATCTGTACATAAAATATTCATAGCTCCAAAACTTTGAATTGAATCTAATTTTTTTATTATTGTTTTTTTCTTTGACATTTTTACTGCACCTTTTGCAAGGCTTGATGATAATATTACTGGTAGTAAAAGTGGCGTTATTCCTATTGCTATTGCTACTGCAAAGGTAAATGCTACTAATGTTCCATGTGTATTAACATTTAGTATGAATATTATTGGTATCATTACTAGCATAAATTTTATTAATAGTTTACTTACACTTTTTATTCCTTTTTGGAAGGCTGTTTGAGGTTTTCCATTTGTTACTGTATGTGCTATTTTTCCAAAGTAGGTATTATCTCCTGTTTTTATTACTACTGCTTTTGCATAGCCACTTGTTACATTTGTTCCCATGAAACATATATTATTTAAATCTGTTATTGTCTCTATTCTTTTATCTTCCAAATTTATAACTTTTCTTGATGCTTCACTTTCTCCTGTTAAGGTTGACTGTGATACATATAAGTCTTTTGCTTCTATTATTTTTAAGTCTGCTGGTATTATATCTCCTGCTGAAAGTATTACAATATCTCCTACTGTTATCTGATTTAAGGCAATTTTTTCTTCTTTTCCATTTCTTAAAACTAATGCCTTTGTTTCTATTAAGCTTTTTAATTTTTCTGCTGCTTTGTTAGATTTGAATACTTCAAAAAATTCTAATAGTGTGCTTACTGCTATTAGTATAAGTATTACTATTATGTTTGAATAGTTCTTTGTTTCTGGTAATATTACATCTGTGTATATTAAAACTACTGCTATTCCTAATAGTATTAGATTAAATGGACTTAGTAGGCTTTCAAAAAAGTAGTTGTACCACTGTTTTTGCTTATTTTGCTTTATTTCATTTAACCCATATTTTTTTATATTTTCTTCTACTTGTTTTTCATTTAAGCCATTTTCTATATCTATGTTGTTTTCTTTTACAAATTCATCTACATTTTTCAAACTCTCTTTTTCATACATTTTTATAATGTCATTCTTTTCTTCCTTTTCTGACATGTGCATTCTCCTTAAAATTATTTTTCTATAATTATTACCATTTATTTGTTTTTTTATTATGCTTTAATTAAAAAGGAACTGAGTTTTTATATAAAATTCAAAAAATTACTTGTAATTTTACATAATTTATGATATGATTTAAAATATAAATTTTTTAATCCTATTTTTAGGTTAATATAGATATGCAACTGGTAAAAATAATTTTTTATAGGAGGAGGATAAATTATGTTAGATGCTTTATTATTTAGCTTTATAGGTGCTTTAATTTGTACAATCGTTACTTCAGGAGTGGGGCTATTTATATATAGAAAGAGCATATACTTTGACGAACGGGTACAATATATGATAGTATCATTTATAATAGATTTTGTATATATGATATTGTTTTTATATTGCTCCTGCTTAGAGCTAACAATTTTCACAGTTATAAGATGGATGTGGCCAATTTTAATAGTAGATTTTCTCATATTGCTTTGTTGTAGTAATAATGAATATGAGCTCAAGTCTACCTGCATATTAGCGTTACTTTCGGGAGTAATCTGCTTTTCAGTTAACTTCGCACCTGTACAGAACTTGATATTTGCACATGATATGAAGAATGTTGACATTTCATATGCTGTTACTTCTGATGAAATACTTGCTAAAATCGATTTAAAAATTGATAATTCTGTATATGATAGAGATAGATATGGTGTAAAGCCTCCAGAAATGCGACTGGTTGATAACAAATATATTGCTGTGTACCATATCGTAGATAATCAATCTTCCAATGGATTTGGTAATTCTGAATATATTCCTGGATATGCCATTCAGGAAAAAGGAAAACTTCCTGAAATAGTTCCATGTAGAATATATTTTGATACTTCATTTATTAACAGAAGAGATGCTTTAAGAACTATAAGAAGAAAGTACAAAACAGAAGTTATAGGTAGTCATAAGTTTGATATCGACGATGACGGAAATCCATATGAAATTTTTGAGTATCGTGAAAATATATATTCTTCTAATGGTAATGATTATGGTTTAATTATTCTTAATTTGAATGATGGAACTTCTGAAAAATACCCTGTATCGGAAAATAAAATTCCTGAATGGGTAGATTTTGAAACAACTCAGCCAAGATAAATATTATATGAAGCCCCTGTTTTGGGGCTTCATTTATTTATCTATTTATTTGTTTTCATAAATTTAAGTTTTTCTATTTACATTATGTTAAATTTAATGTATAATAGCTTCATTGAAACTTATTAACTAATTTTTCTTAATTAAGGAGGATTGATTATGAAGAGACGGACAGCATTATTTAAGGTATTAAAAAACAGGTTTACAAATTTTGTAGGTACTGAAGCTTTTACTATTACTTTATGGATAGTACTTATTATTGTGTGTGCTATTATAGGTTTTGATGTTTCTAAAAGAGAACCTATTCCTTTAACTGAAGATGAAATTCAGTATTACTCTGAACAAGCAGAGTTAGGGTACAATAAAGGTTTACGGTATTTAGACAACAATATAATGCTTATACCTATTGATGGTACAACTGCTAATATTTATCCAAGTGATGCACCTTATGGGAAGCAAAAGCTTAAAGTTACATATTGGAATAATGAAATTGTAAATACACAACCTTACTATTCTGATTCGTTTTTAGGCGATAGCATAATGATAGCTGTGTTATCTGCCTTATTTGGTAGTGTTTTTGTTGCTCTTCCTATATCGGCTTTGATAGCATGGTTTATAAGAAAAATAATTTCTATTAAAAAAGATGTTGAGCAAGAATTAGAAAAAGCAAATTCTGCAACAGATAAAGAAAATTAGTATATCTAAATGGAGTTCCTTGATTGGAACTCCATTTAATTTTTTAGTTTTTTATTTATCTTTAAATCTTTTATTTACCACATTCCAATTTAAAATATTCCAAAATGCATTTATATATTCTGGTCTTTTTGTTTTGTATTGTAAGTAGTATGAATGTTCCCACATGTCTAATACCAGTAGTGGTTTGCAATCCCATAGAGTTAAGTTTTGATGTTTTTCACATTGCAATATTTCTAATTTATTCCAGTTCTGGACCCATACTAACAGGCACCAGCCTGATGCTTCCACTTGAGTAGATGCTGATGTGAATTGCTCCTTGAATTTTTCGAAACTTCCAAAGTCGTTTATTATTTGTTCCATTAACTCTACACTTGGTGAAGTTGGTATTGCAGGTCCCATATTTTCAAAAAATAGTTCATGCAATATTGCTCCTGAGCCAAAAAAGCTTAAGTTTTTTTCTAAACATTTTATGTTTGAAAAATCATTTGTTTCTCTTGTTTTTTTTAATTGTTCTTCCGTTTTATTTGTGTTGTCTACATATCCTTTATATAATACATTATAATGTAAGTCTAATGTTTCTTTTGAATAATATGGCTCTAGTGCATTTAGTGGATATGGTAGGTCTATCATTTTTAACATTTTTATACCTCCTATTATTATTTTTATATAATATTAAAGTTTTTATTCCACAAAATATTATTATAACTTAAAGTGTTTTTAAGATACTTCCTTTTTTCTAATCTTTATGGTAAAATATTAAAAAATATTCTAATTATAAAAGGAAAAATAAAATGAATTATTATGAAAATTTAAATGAAGTAATAAATAAAATAGAAGATAATTTAACGCAGAAAATTAATTATAAAGATTTGGCAAAAATTATAGGAACCTCAAGTTACACTTTGCAAAGGATATTTGCTTTTTTAACAGGTATAACTTTGACAGAATATATAAGAAAAAGAAGATTAAGTAAAGCTGCAGAGGAACTTTTATCTACTGATATAAAGATAATTGATTTAGCCATGAAATATCAATATGATTCTCCAATTTCATTTTCAAATTCATTTAAGAAAATGCATGGAGTTAGTCCTCAAAATTTGAGAAAAAATACCTTAAGCTTAAAAACTTTTCCTAAAATTGAATTTAAGCCTACCACAGATATTATAGAAGAATTAGAATATACAGTAAGAAAATTAGATAAACAAAAATTATATGGAATAACAACAGGAATAATAAAACTAAGTAATAGTGAAGCTATAAGAGACTTATTTGATAAATCAAGAAAGGAAAAAATACTTGATTTCATAATAGAACATAGTGATAAAAATGAATTATATTATGGCGCAAGTATAGATATATATGATAATGATTTAACTCAAAATATCCAATATTATATATTAGGAAAAACTCCTAGAAATGATTTTGTAAGTATTGAAATTCCAGAAGCAACATGGGCATGTTTTAAATTAAAAAATAAAAAGCAAGATGATATTATAAAATTATATAATACAATTTATACTAAATGGCTACCTTCATCAAAATATACTGAAATATTAAACTACCCACAATTAGAAATTTATTACAAAGATGATTGTGAAATATGCATTCCAATAAGTTAATAAAAATGGAACCTAAAAAGTTAATATAAACACCTCCTATAAATATATAATAGAATATATATTTATAGGAGGTGTTTTATTTTGAATATATTAAACTTGAATGATAAAATATATGGACCTAAAAATTTAAAACAAGGTGAATATTCAAATTTTATCATTGACTCTATCGAACAACAAAAAATATCAAATATTAATTTTAGTAATTATAATAATGATGATACTAGTAATTTTAATAAAATGAATAAAGAAATAAAATTTTAGGTAAAGGTATGAAAAAAAATATAGTAAAGATTGCATTAAAAAATACAAAAATTTATTTAATTCTATTGGTTATATTAAGTATAGGAATTTCATATTTAACATTTTCAATATCAATGAATATAAAATACGCAATAGATGGAATTTTATTTAATAATTATAATGATATACCAGAATATTTAAATATAATTTTTAAGCAAAATTATATTTATGATTTATTCAATATTACTATTATAATAGTAATATTGAATTTAATACAAAAATTATTAAATTACTTTAGGGATAGACTTACAACAAGATTTAAATTAAAAATAAATGTAAATATAAGAACTACTTTATATGGCCATATGTTAAATTTAGAATATGAAAGTTATAATTCATATGATAAAACTGAAATGATACAAAGAATAAATGAAGATGCAGATGTATATTCAAAATTTTTTAATAACCAATTTAATGTGATATTAGATATTATTTTCTTAAGCATATTTATTATAAGAGAAGGAATAGTATTAAATTTAGCAATATCAATATACATTTTCTCTTGTATAATTATAATGATATTATTTTCATTGTGGTATTTTAAAAAACTAGGTATAAGCATAGATAATATGATTGTTAAAAGAAAGCATTTACTGAATAAAACAATCAATAATATAAAAAATTATAGGTTTATACGAATGTTTAATAAACAATATCAAGAAAAAGAAGAATATAAGCGATTAAATGATGATTCTTGTAAAGAAGAAGTTAAGTTTATAAAATTAGTATTATTCTATGATATTATACTTGAACATATAACATATTTGAAAACACCAATTATATATATGTTAGGTGGAATTGCTATTATTAACGGAAAAATGACAATGGGTTCATTAGTTGCATTACACGACCTAACAGAAAAAATATTTGACTGTATTTATAGCTTTGGTAACAATTTAGACACTATTGATGATTTTCAAGTAGTAACTAAAAAAATAAATAATTTATTACACCTAAAAGAAGAAAATAAAGAAAACCATGTTTATGATTTAAATGGTGAAATTATATTTAGCAATGTTTCTATATATATAGATAATCAAACTATATTAAAAGATATTAACTTTATAATAAAACAAGGTCAAAATATTGCTATTATAGGTGATAATGGAAGTGGAAAGAGTGTACTAGCAAAAACTATATTAGGCTTTTATAAATATGATGGTAATATATATATAAATAATCACAATATAAAAAGATTAAACAAAGAAGATATAAGAAAATATGTTGAATTAGTATTAGGTGAAACATATATGTTTTCTGGAAGTATATTAGAAAATATCAAATTAGATAATGAAATAGAAACTAATACTTTAGAAAAAATAGTAATTGACTGTGACTTAAAAGAAGATATTAATAAATTTGAAAATAATTATAATACACTAATTGGAGAAAATGGAATAAAGTTATCAGGCGGTCAAAAACAAAGAATAGCAATAGCAAGAAGTTTGATAAGTGATAAACCAATTCTTATATTAGATGAGGCATTAAATAAATTGGATAATAAAACAAGATGTAATATATTAACAAATTTAAAGAATAATTATAGCAATAAAACTATCATTATTATTAGCAATAATTTAGAAATTATAAATTATGCGGACAATATAATTTATATAGATGGTAAAACAACCGCATCAGGTACACATGGTGAATTGATAACTAAAAATAAAAATTATAAGAATTTGATACAAATAAAAGAAAATGTAATATAGGGAGTAAAATGAAAAATAAAATTAAACAAATAAAAGAAATGTATAAAATATCTGGGTATCATAAACAATTTTTAATTTTATTTATTATTATAGTGGGCTCTGCAATACTAGATATAAAAGCTATACCATATTTAGTAAGGCAAATGATAGATATAGATATTCCTAATAATAATGTGAAATCATTAATAATATTTGGTTTTATTTATATAACTTTTTTATTAGTATCTTGTTATATAACTCTTAAACATTGTGATATGAGATCTATATTAGAAAGAAAAATTCAAAGAGATCTAAGAGAAAAAGTTTTTAACAAAATGCAAGTAACTAAAACTAAGTTTTATGATGAAAATGATATTGGTGTGATACTACAATTTTTACAAGGGGATGTTAATGATGCTGGAAGAATGTTTGCTGATATAATAACTGAAATGGTTTTCATGGGAATAATAAGATTTTCGATATATTCAGTGTTTCTTATGTTTGTAGATTTGAAAATAACATTTATTATTCTACTATTATATATAATAGGATATTTAGTTACATTATATTTTAATAAAAAAACAATAAGTTTAATAAATAATATAAGAAAAGTAAATATGGAAATATATAGTAAAGTAAATGAAGGAGTTCAAGGATTTTTAACAATAAAAATTTTAAATATTATTCAAAAGAAAGAAAATGAATTAAAGCAACTATTAAAAGAATATGAAGTAACTAATAATAAGTTAGAAAAAAATGTATCTATATATAATAATTTGTTTGCATTTATAGTATCATTATCTACTGCAATTATAATTTACTTTGCAGGAATAAAAGTAACAAGTGGTATTATGGCATATGTAGAAATTATGCTATTAATTCAATATAGTGATTCACTAAATTTTGAATTCAAATGGTTTATAAAACATTTAACAAATTTTAATAAATCATTTATATCTTTTTCAAAAATCTTAAAATTTTTAAAATTGGATAATATTGAGAATATAGAAGAAGGTAAAAATTTAAAAAACATAAATCTAATTGAATTTTCAAATGTACAATTTTCATATACAGGATATGAAAAAAATATTAGAAATTTAAGTTTTACATTAAATAAAAATGAGAAACTTGCATTAGTTGGTAGAACAGGAAGCGGTAAAACAACAATTGTAAATTTACTTTGCAGATTTTATGAACCAGTAAAAGGAAAAATAAAAATTAATAACAAAGATTATTTAGAATATTCTATTTCATCACTTAGAAAGAAAATAGGCTATGTAATGCAAGATACCTATATAATTGATGGAACATTAATAGATAATATACGATATGTTAATAATAATATAACCAATGAGGAGATTGAAAACATTTTTAAGAAGCTAAAACTTCATGAAAAAATAATAAAATTAAAGGATGGATATAATACAAATATAAATAATAATATAGATATATTTTCAACAGGAGAAAAGCAAATGATTAATTTTGCAAGAGTAATGGCTATTGATTGTGATGTTGTTATTTTAGATGAAGTTACATCAACTTTAAGTTATGAATCTGAAATGCTTGTTAATAATGCGATAGAAGAAGTTACAAAAGGTAAAATTTCTATTATTGTAGCACATAGATTATCTACAATAAAGAATTGTGATAAAATATTACTTTTGGATGATGGCAAAATAATAGAAGAGGGAAATTATTATGAACTTATGAGTACGCAAGGCGAATATTATAAGCTAGTTAATAGTTGAATTAAAAATAGAATAAAAGTGCTTTTGACACTCTACATATTAAAATACCCACCACGTCGCTTGCATTTTGTATATTTTTTTCGTAGGCTTGAAGCACTTAAAAAGATATACAAAATCGCTGTGGTTACTCTATAACTTAAAATATTATATTTTTAAACAAGTCAAGGTTAATCTTGGCTTGTTTCTTTGATTTATAAGATATCAAAAATTTAGGCATTTTATATACAACCTCAAACCTCAAACTTCTATCTAAAATTTACGTCAATTATATTGTAATTATTTTTTTCTTATTGTATAATTTTATTAAATTGTAAAGGAGATTAAGAATGGATAAAATTGCAATTATTTCTGATGTACACGGTAATTTAACAGCTTTAAATGCTGTTCTTAAAGATATTGATTCAAAAGGTATTAGTAAAATCTATTGTTTAGGCGATAGTGTTATTAAGTGTGCAAATCCAGATAAAGTAATTGATATATTAAGAAGTAGATGTGAAGTTATTTTAAAAGGTAATTGTGATGAAGCCATTTGCAAACCTAATGTAGAATATGGAAGGTTCTGGAGTAGAGACATTATTGGCGAGGAAAGAGCAAATTTTATATATAACTGCCCTATTAGTTTTGAATTTTATATGAGTGGGCATTTAATTAGGTTGTTTCATGCTTCTCCTTTTAGTTTAGAACATGTTTTTAACCCTATGTATGGAAATAGTGATACAAGGTACAATAACTTAGTTATTAATAACCCTGAAGATTTATTTAAAAATACTGAATTTTTAGGTAAAACAGCGAATGATCCTATTCCTAATGTTATAGGCTATGGACATTTACATACTCCTAATTTATTCCGTTTTAAAAATAAAACTATTTTTAATGTTGGAAGTGTTGGGGTTCCTATTGAAATGATGAATGATAGTGAAGATGATGAAACTAATAAATTTTCTACTATGGCTTCATATGCATATTTGGAGGGAAATTTTGATTCTAAAAAATTGGAGACTTTTAATATTACTTTAGTTAGAGTTCCTTACCAAATTGATACTGAAATTAAAGCTTTAGAGGCTTCTAATATGCCTAATAAGGAAATGATTATTAAAAGTTTGAGGACGGCTATTCACTAAAATACACTTTTATGTATATTATATATTGAAATGGAAAAGGGCGAAATTCGGTATTCCTATATGGTATTCCTTACCGATTTAGCCCCTACGTTTTCAATTTAAAATATTGTACTTTTCTAGTATAGAACAATAGTGGCTTTGCTACATGGGTCTTCGAAGGCGGTGACCCCTACAATATAGAATATATATTTTAAAATATAATTTTTTCTAAAGAACAAAATTCAAGACGTTAATTAATTTCTTGTGTTACTAATTAATAAAGGGTGTTAATTATTTTATGGATAATTTTCTGAAAGCGAAAGAGATTTTAAAAGAATATCATCAAGAACATTTATTATCTTTTTATGATGAATTAGATAATAAACAAAAGGAGTTTTTAGTAAATCAAATTTTACGTATCGATTTTAATCAAATTTTTGATTTATATGAGGCTTCTAAAACTGATGAGGTAATTCCTTGTAATTTGATAGAACCTTTACCTTATTTTGATAAGTCTAAGTTAAGTTATGATGAGAAAAATTTATACGTGACTTTAGGCGAAACTTACATAAAAGAAAATTCACTTGCAGTTGTTACGATGGCTGGTGGGCAAGGTACAAGGCTTGGATATAAAGGCCCTAAAGGTACTTTTGAACTTGATATAGTTCCTAAAAAATCTTTATTTGAAATATTATGTGATAATTTAAAAAAAGCAAATGCTAAATATAATGTTACTATTCCTTGGTACATTATGACTAGCATTTATAATGATGAGGCTACTAAAAAGTTTTTTGAGGATAAGAACTTTTTTGGATATCCAAAAGATTCTATTAAATTCTTTACTCAATCGCAGTTACCTTTAATAGATATAACTGAAAATTTAATATTAGAAGAAACTTATAAAATTAAAGAAGCTTCTAATGGTAATGGTGATGTTTTT
>CAPNDH010000014.1 GCA_948664205.1 uncultured Clostridia bacterium
GTCTTTTCCTTTTTCTATGTTTTCTTCTCTTTGATTTTTCTTAAACCATGCTTGTATTTTATTTTTTGCAGTTGAGCTTTGTATAAATTTTAGCCAATCTCTACTTGGTCCTTTGGCTTTATCTGAGGTTACTATTTCTACTATGTCACCATTTCTTAATTTTGTTATTATTGGCATCATTTTACTGTTTATTTTACAGCCTGTCATATGATGTCCTATTTCTGCATGTATACTATAAGCATAATCTATTGGTGTACTTCCACTTGGCAATACTTTTATATCTCCTTTTGGTGTAAATACATATACTTCATCTTCAAATAATTCTGTTTTTAATGTATTTAAGAATTCTTGTGGGTCAGCTATATCCTTTTGCCATTCTAGTGTTTCACGAAGCCATGCTAGCTTATCTTCTGTAACTTGCACATTTGCCTTTTTCCCTTTTGCAAAACTTGCTTCTTTATATGCCCAGTGTGCTGCTATACCATACTCTGCTATTCTATGCATGTCCCAAGTACGTATTTGAACTTCAAATGGTGTTCCCTTTTCTCCTATTAATGTTGTATGTAGTGATTGATACATATTAGGCTTTGGCACTGCTATATAGTCTTTAAATCTTCCTGGCATTGGGTTATATAGGTCATGTACTACTCCTAATGCTGCATAACAGTCTTTTACTGAATTTACTATTATTCTTAATGCAAATAGGTCATATATTTGGTCTAAGGTTACATTGTCTCTTTTCATTTTTCTATATATACTATATAAATGTTTTGCTCTTCCTGTTATTTCTGATTCTATTTTTTGTACTTTTAATTCATGTGTTATTTGTTCTTCTATTCTATCAATAAATTTTAAACGTTCTTCTCTTTTTCTATCTATTCCTTCTACTATTTCTCTGTATTCTTCTGGGTATAAGTATTTAAAAGATAAGTCTTCTAATTCCCATTTTAAAGAATATATACCTAGTCTATTTGCAAGTGGTGCATATAAGTCCATTGTTTCTCTTGCATTTGCTATTTGCCTGTCTCTTGATAGGAATTTTAGTGTTCTCATATTATGAAGTCTATCTGCTAATTTTATCATAATAACACGTATATCTTTTCCCATTGCTAGAAACATTTTTCTATAGTTTTCTACTTGTTCTTCTTCTACAGATTCACAGTTTAATTTGCTAAGTTTTGTAACTCCATCTACCATTTCTGCAATTTCTAAACTAAATTCAGTTATTAGCTCTTCGTGTGTTACTTCTGTATCTTCTACTACATCATGAAGAAGCGCTGCACAAATTGTAGCGTCATCTAAACCTAATTCAGCTAGAATGTTTGCTACTTGCATTGGATGAATTATATATGGTTCTCCTGACCTTCTTAATTGATTCCCATGCTTTTCTACAGCAAAATTATAAGCTTTTTGTATTATTTTGCTGTCTGACTTTTTATTATTTTTTTTCATTTTATTTATAATTTCTTCTATTGTTATTGGTTTATTTGCTTCTTGCATTTTTATTCACTTCCTTGCTTGACATTTATGTTAATTTATAGTATAATTCGTTTGTAACTAAAGTTTGTTTTTTATTTATGAAAGGAGATACTGTATGAAAATTTTCATTATTATCGCTTTTATAGCAATTGTAGCAATGGCTGTATTTTTCCTGCGGATGGCTTGGAAAAATTACAAAGAGGAAGGTATTGTTTTAAGTAGATATTGGCTTTACACCCTTCCCACCACTGTAACACAGCCATTTTGCTATGCCATTTTCTTGATATTTATGGCATTTATGGTTTTAAGTGCAAATTTATAAGGAGGGCATACACTATGACAACTTTTGTTAAATTACTTATTATTGCTGTTTTATTGTTTTTCTTTCTTTGTATTTGTGCTTATATACTATCACGAAATAAGAAGAATGAATTTATTGGGCTAGTATTTGGCATACTTTCATTTTTACTTGTTATATTTTTATTTTTTGTACTATTAGGACTTATATGTTGCACTTAATTTTATTTCTAATCAGATATGCTTTAAAAGCATATCTGATTTTTATATACCAAGAAAGTACTCTATTTTAAATTGTAGAGTAGCGCGAAGTAAGTAATATATTTTATTTTTGTAATGAAGTCCCGACAGCCCTCCCTCGGCAGTTGAATACCCGTGAGCTTGGAGGGCGGAATGAAAAAAATAAAATATATTACTTGCTGGGAGCGAACAATTTAACACGTAGCATAGCGAAGCCTCTTTTGTTCTTAATACGATTTCCTTATATCTTTTAAATTAATTTGTATACTTTCCCTACCATTATACTGATTTATTTCCAAAGTTCCAACTATATCAACCTTATCTCCAATTCTATATTCTTCTGACAAATGCCCTAAATTAAAACCTATTGCATCTATCCAGTAATTATCATCTTTTAAAGATAGTTTTAGGTGTTTTCCTTCTGATAAAGCTCTTATTGAATGTATTTTTAAGTTTTTTAGTAAAAATAATGGTGTTTTATTTGCTTCTCCAAATGGCTCTAATAGTTTTAGTTCTGCCACATCTCTAACACTTATATCTTTTAAAGAAACTTCTTCATCTATATTTATAATTGGTATTATATCACTAATATTGCTATCATGTGCATATTTTATAAAATCTTTTTTGAAATTTTCAAATTTTTCTTTTTCTACTGTAATTCCAATTGCCATTGAATGCCCACCAAACCTATTTATATTTGTGTTGCATTTGCTCAAAGCTTCATATAAATCAAAACCTAGTATGCTTCTACCAGAACCTTTGCCCATTTCTTCTTCAAAGCAAATTAATATGCTTGGTTTAAAATATAAATCTGTTATTTTTGAAGAAACTATTCCAATTACTCCATGGTGCCAATTTTCACTTCCTACTACGATTACTTCATCATTATTATTTTTTTCAATTTGTTCTACTGCTTCATCAAAAATTCTTTTTTCTATTTCTTGTCTTTTGCTATTGTATTCATTCAATTTTAAAGCTATTTCTCGAGCCTCTTGCTCATTTTCTGTTAAGAATAATTTTAAGGCCTCTTCTGCATGTCCCATTCTTCCACAAGCATTTATTCTAGGCGCTATTCCAAAAGATATTGTGCTTGAATCTATTTTTTTATAGCCTGATAATTGTATTAAAGTTTTTAACCCTATGTTTTTTGTAACTTCTACTAATTTCAAACCTAATTTTGTAATAACTCTATTTTCATCTACTAATGGTACAATATCAGAAATTGTACCGACACATACTATATCTAAATATTTTAAATATTCTTTTTCTTCTAAATTCATTTTTTGAGATATTGCTTGTATAAGTTTAAATACAACACCAACACCTGCTAATTGATTAAAAGGATATTTATTATCTTTTCTTTTAGCGTCAACCACTGCTAACGCATTTGGCAAAGTATCCCCTGGCTCGTGGTGATCTGTAACTATTGTTTCTATTCCTAAAGAATTTGCATAGTCAACTTCTTCTATTCCAGAAATCCCACAGTCAACAGTAATCATAAGCGTATATTGTTCTTCTACTATGCGTTTTATTGCTTCTTTATTTAGTCCATAGCCTTCATGTAATCTATTTGGAATGTACTGTGAAACACATGCACCTCTATCTAATAAAAACTTTTTTAATACTGTTATACTAGTAATACCATCAACATCATAGTCTCCAAAAATCATTATTTTTTCGTGTGTATTTATTGCATTTATTATTCTATCCACTGCCTTTTCCATGTCTGGCATTAAAAATGGATTATAAAAGTCTTTTCTTGTTGGATTTAAAAATATATTTAATTTTTCATCTTCTATAATATTTCTATTAATTAATATTCTAGCTAACAATTTACTTAAACTATATTTTCTAGCTAAATTTTCTACTTTATTTTCATCTACTTCGTAACATTCCCACTTCTTATTCATATTTTCCCTTTCTTATATCTAAACAATTTCCTTTATTTTATAACATTTCTTAGTAATTTAAAAGACTTTTTCAAAATATATTTTAATTTTATTGACTTTTATGTTAATTTATTATATAATTCGTGTAATGTACCTTATTAACCTATGTAAAAATTTACTATTTTTACATGCTTTTCATAAAGGAGGTTTCCTTATGAGTACTTATGAATTTATTCTTTTCTTTTCTGTTTCACTTGTATCAGGGGTAATAGCTTTAATATGTTGGCTTTTGGAAGTTATTTTCAAAAAATTACATTTAAATGCTATTTCTGAAATTTTTAGTATTTTTAAACGCACAGCAATTTTAAGTGCGGTCTTATTCGGAGGATTTTTTATACTTATTTTGAGTCTTACAGGACTTGCTTTTATTGTAACATATGTAACTGACTTTATATTCGCATTATTGTAAAAGAAATAAACCAAAAAAATTCAGTTGAAAACTGAATTTTTTTGGTTATATTTATATTTTTAAAACTCCACCTATTGTTCTATTCATTGTTTCGTTGCTTTCTCCATGCATTGATAATATTGATGCTCCACCTGCTATTACTACTATGTCTCCATTTTGTACATATCCTTTTTGTTTTGCTTGTTCTATTCCTTCTTCTATTACGTCGTTTGGTTTTTTATTTTCTTTTATTAATATTGGTGTTACATTCCATACTAAGGCTAGTTGTTCGTATGTTTCTTTATTTGTTGTTACTGCATATATTGGGCAACCTGGTAAAAAGCTTGCTACCATTCTTGGGGTGTCTCCTGTTTGTGTGTATGCAAATATTGCAGTTGCTTTCATATCTCTTGCTGTATTTGATATACTATGGCATAAGTTAAACTCATAATTTATGTTTGAACGGTCTTCTTCTCTTCTTGTTACTCTTTTCCAATAACTTATATTTGGCTCTACTGCTTTTGCTATTTTTGTCATTGTATTTACACATTCTACTGGATATTTTCCCATTGCACTTTCTCCTGATAACATTATTGCTCCTGTTACATCAAATATTGCATTTGCAACATCACTTACTTCTGCTCTTGTTGCACGTGGGTTTGATACCATTGATTCTAGCATTTGTGTTGCTGTTATTACTGGTTTCCCTACTTCTGTACATCTTTTTATAAATTGTTTTTGTACTATTGGCACTTGTTCCATAGGTATTTCTACTCCCATGTCTCCTCTTGCTACCATTATTCCATCTGATAGTTCTAATATTTCTTCAAAATTGTCTACTCCTTCTTGACTTTCTATTTTTGAAATTATTTTTATATTTTCTCCACCATTTGTATTTAATAAATTTCTTATTTCTTTAACATCTGATGCTCTTCTTATAAATGATGCTGCTATGTAATCAAATTCTGCATTTATTCCGTTTGTTATATCTGTTATGTCTTTTTCAGATAGTGCTGGTAAGTTTAACTTTAAACCTGGTACATTTACTGTTTTTCTGCTTCCTAATTTTGCGGTATTTAAAGCTTTACATATAATATTTTTTCCTACTATTTCTTTTATTTCAAATTCTAACGCACCATCATCTACTAAAATTTTACTACCTACTTTTACATCTTCATATAAGTTTTTATAACTTATTGATGTTTTAGTTTCATTTCCTATTATTTCATCATTTACAAATGTAAAAGTATCTCCTTCATGTATTGTTACTTTTTCATTTCCTGTTTCTAATATTCCTGTTCTTATTTCTGGCCCTTTTGTATCTAGCATAAGTGCTACTGGTAAGTTTAACTCATCTCTTACGCTTTTTATATTTTCTATTTTTTCTTTATTTTCCTCATAACCACCATGTGAAAAGTTTATTCTTGCTACATTCATTCCAGCTTTCATCATATTTTTAAGCATTTCTTTACTTTCAGTTGCTGGCCCTATTGTACATACTATTTTTGTTTTTCTCATATATTTTCCTCCTATATTAATATATTCTTCTCTTTCTAACTTGGTTATTATAACATTAATTTATTTTTGCTTCAATAGAAAATCAATTTTTTATTGACTTTTGTTCCATATTACGTTATATTATTATAGTAACCAAAATTTACTGTGATTATATTATAATTGATAATTATCAAGGAGGTAATAAAATGAGTGTTATTAAAAGGCGGTATTATGTTCATGGTTGGAAACCTAATAGTATCTATTATCTAACTGCTAAAGAGCTTTATTCTCGAATACTAGAAGATAGTAAATCCGATTATGACTGGATTGCATCAGCTACAGAACTTGTTAATGTATGTAATACTCCAAATTTTCCAGAAGAATATGCTCAGGGTATTAAAATTTGTATTTTAAATTGCTTTGCTAATTTAGAACTTGAAAGAAATATTGGTTCTCATGGAGAACCTACTGATGATGAGGCTGTTTATTTTTGTTATAATTCTTTAATTGACTCAAATAAAAATGTAATTGATGCTAAGTCAAGGTATTTAAAAGCTATTATAAATTCTATTATTGTATATTTTCGTTTTGGTTCTCATATTCATAGTTTTAATACTTATAAAGAAATATCTCAAAAATGGGCAATAGAAAAATTTGATGAATACTTTCCTAAAGAAGCTATCGACTTTGAAAAGTTTAGAAAAGATTTATATGCTGATTTTGACAATGTAGTTACTACTGCCGAAGAAGAAGGTTCGTTTAAAAAAGAGGAAGAACAATATTTAGAAAACTCAAGAAGATTTATGTCTTCATTAATGGCTAAACTTACCCCCGAAGATTTCTTCTTTAAATAACACATGAATAGAAAAATAAAAAAGCGGAAAATCCGCTTTTTTATTTTTCTATCCACTTTACTAAATTCAAGTTTTCTGAATCTAATATCATTTCATGTTTTGGCATTACTCTAAAGGTGTAGCCGTAATTTCCTCCTGTTGTTAAGTCAATTTGTGCTTCATAGTAATATTTTCTTTCTTCATCGTTTGCTTTCACCATTTGCATTGGAATTACTGATATTTTTTCTACTATACCATTTTCTTTTATTCTTCCATAATATACTTGTACTTCTATATTTTCTACTTGTATATTAGGCAGATTTACTTCACATGCTACTTTTATTGTATCTCCTGCATTTACCAAAATATCGTTTAAATTATCTTGCTCTTTTATTATAATGTCTTTCCAATTTCTTGCAATTTCTCTTTTCCATTCATTGAATTCTCCAACTAAACTTAGGTCTGTATAATAGTTGTCATATAAGTTTACAAGTGGCATATATAGTTTTTGTGTATAGTCTACAAGCATTCTTGAAGTGCTATAATTTTCTCCTGTACTCTTTATAGAGTTTTTCATTAATTCAAGCCATTTTTTAGATATTCCTTTAGAATTTTGTTCATAATATGCTGGTATTATTTTATTTTCTAATATGTTATATATACTTTGGCTATCTTCATTATCTTGAATTTCATAATTTTCATACTCTTTATTTGTTCCTATTGCCCATCCATTTTGTTGGTTATATCCTTCTGCCCACCAACCATCTAAAATACTAAAGTTTACAACACCATTTACAGATGCTTTTTCACCACTTGTTCCTGAAGCTTCCATTGGTCTTCTTGGTGTGTTTAACCATACGTCTACACCGCTTATTAAATGCCTTGACATTTCCATATTGTAATTTTCTAATAAGAATACTTTTCCTTTAAATTGTGGTTTCATTGATATTTCATGTATGTATTTTATTAAGTCTTGTCCTTCTTTATCTCTTGGATGTGCCTTTCCTGCTATAAATATTTGAACTGGTCTTTTATCATCATTTAATATTTGTGTAATTCTTTCTAAATCTCTAAATAATAGTGTTGCTCTTTTATATGTTGCAAATCTTCTTGCAAAACCTATTGTTAAAGCATTTGGATTTAGTTTTGATGTTATTTCATTAATTTGCTCATATGGATATCCACATCTACGTAACCTTGAAGTTATATTTTCTTTAGCAAGTTGCATTAGTTTTTGTTTTCTAACAAAGTGTTCTTTCCATAATTTTTCATCAGGTATGGAATCTATTTTCTCCCAAGTTTCATTTTTATGAATATTGTCTTGCCAATATGGCATTAAATATTCATTATATAGTTCTTTTAAGTTTGGTGCAAGCCAGCTACATGTATGTATTCCATTTGTTACATATGTTATTGGTGATTCATCTGGTGAAATTTCTGGCCATACTTCTGCAAATAATTCCCTTGATACTGCACCATGCAATTTACTTACTCCATTTTTCTTTCCTGCTACTTTTAGTGCTAATACACCCATATTAAAGCCAGAATTTTCCTCTGGGTTTGGTTTCATTCCCATTTGCATAAATTCTTCTTTTGATATTCCAAATCTATCCCAATAATCTTTAAAATATCTTTCTACTAAGTCTACTGGGAATATATCATTTCCTGCTGGTACTGGTGTATGCGTTGTAAATACTGTTTTTGATGAAACTATATCTCTTGCCATTTCAAAAGATACTTGTTTTTCTTTTATTATATTTTTTATTAATTCTAGTATTAAAAATGATGAATGACCCTCATTCATGTGGTATACAGTTGGGTTTAAACCTAAAGTTTTTAATAAGCGTACTCCGCCCATACCAAGAACTATTTCTTGAGCTATTCTCATTTCTTGGTCTCCACCATAAAGTGTAGTTGTTATATTTTTATATTCTTCATTATTTTCTTCAATATCAGAATCCATTAAATATAACTTCACTCTTCCTACATTAATTTGCCATACTTTTAAATATAATCTTCTTTTTGGTAGTTTAACATATATTATTAAATCTTTTCCTTGTTCATCTTTTACAGGCGTAATTGGCAGGGTATCAATATCTATACTTTTATATTCTGTTTCTTGATCTCCATACCCATTTATTTTTTGGTGGAAATATCCATTTTTATATAAAAGCCCCACTGCAACTAATGGCAAGCCTAAATCACTTGCTGATTTCAAATGGTCGCCAGATAATATTCCAAGACCTCCAGAATATATTGGAAGGATTTGGTCTAAACCATATTCCGCTGAAAAATATGCTATTAAATCTTGTTCATTATTTGGATAGTTTTTTGAAAACCATGTATTTTTACTATTTATATAATTTTCAAAATTTTCTACGTTTTCATCATATTCTTTTAGAAAAGTATTATTTTTTGTTGCTTCTTCTAATTTTTCTTGGGCTACTAATCTTAAAAATTTTACTGGATTTTTTTGTACTGTTTCCCATAAATCTATATCTATTTTTTTAAACAATTTTAAAAATTCTGTATTCCATGACCACCACAAATTGTTAGCTATTTCTTCTAATTTTTCTATTCTTTTTGGTAATTGTGGCCTTACAGTTATTTTATTAAATATGTACATTTTACTATTTTTCCTCCTTAGTATTTTAAAAAATCTTTTGTTTAAATTTATATATATTATCTATTAACTTTTTATATTTGTCAAACCTTTTTATAAAATTTCTTTTTTACTATATTCATCTGGTTTTAAGCCTACTGTATACCTCATTTTATCTAGTACTAAAGTAACTGCAATTGTACTCAAAGAGCCTATTATAATTAATGCTATATCTACTTTCAAAACATTTAATATACTTGATGCACCAAATATTAATATTGAAACTATTAGGTTTTCCATAAGGTTATTTACTGTTGCAATTTTTACTCTTTTTTCTCCATTTGTAAAATTATTTAAATATCTTTTTATTAGTACATAGTATGGCCCTTTAGTTATATATTGAATTGTAAATAATATTAATACTATTGGAAGCATTATTTTTATATTAATATCAAACATTAAAAATATTCCTAATAATAAGCATGATATTGCGGTTGGGAATGCTAAAAATGTAAGAGTTTTGTTTCTGTATCTTTTATGTATTCTATCTTGATTTTTTGTAGCAATTCCTGATATTATTCCTAACACTGCAAATATTATTCCAAAATATTTTTCTGGCATTCCTATTTCTAGTAGTACTGTATTTCTTAAATTTTGCATAATTTTTATCATAGATATCATTAAACAATTAAATACCAATAAGCTTATTAGCCTTTTAGAATGAAATATATTTCTAAATGAATATTTTAAGTTTCTAAATTGTTCTGATATTCTAAATTTTTGTTCTTTTACTTGTATTTCTTCAAATTTTGTAGAAATTATTGCTACCCATAATAATACTAAGAAGCTTAATACCATTGGCACATATGGATTTACTACAAATAGAAAGCCTGCTATTACAGCTGATATTGCTTCTATATAATAATGCCTAGCAGTTGCTTTTCCATCTATTTTTGCAAATGTACTTCCTCGTTTTTCTCCATGTTCTATAGAATCATATAGCATGTCTGTTTCACAAGTTGCTTTTATTGTATAACCCAATGCACATAGAAATTGAGAAACTAATAATATATTAAAATTTGGTGCAAATATTATAAATAACATATGAATTGCTAATATTATACTTGCAAATATTATGCTTTTTCTTTTACCTATTTTTTGAATTATTATTGTTGAGGGTATTTGAACAAGCGACTTAAATAATATATAAAAAGCGTCAAATTGTAATATTTGAGCAGTTGTTAAGTCTTTTTCTATGCTTAAAAATAAGTAAATTATTGCATAATAGAATAATAAATCAAATGAAAAAACTCTATATGATTTATACAACTCTATGTTTTTTTGCTTTTTATATTTAAGCATTTTATCTTCTACTACCTGATTTGCATTTTTTTCTAAAACTACATTTTCCATATATTTCTCCATTTATTGTTCTTATTTGAATTGTACTATAAGGTTTGGAATTTTACAAGTAAATTTTCTAGTTAAATAAGAAACTCGGAATTTCCGAGTTTCTTATTTATTTTACTATTTCTCTGGCTACTTCGCGCATTTTAAAACAAAGTTCTTGAATATCGTACTTTATCTCACTATCTATATATGGTTCTACAAGTGCTGCATAACGTGTAATTTCATATAGACGTATAAACATAATATCTATAAAATCTGCTCTACTTGCCAAATGATTTCTATCAATTAATTTTTTCTTTTTAGTTACTCTAAGTTGTGTAGTACTATGCAACTCACATGCTAACATCCATAATTTTCCTTTTAATTCTTCATAGTTTTCAGGTAATTGTTTAACTGCTATTAAGTTCTCTGCAAAACTTTTATATTTTGTATATAATTCTTCTGCATATTTAGTAAATTCCCGTACAACTTCAACTTCTCTTGCATCTAATTTTACTGCTTCCATCCTTTTTTCCTCCTCAAAATAATTATTTTATAGGTTTATAAGTTTCAATATATGTATTCTACCACATTTAGCATAATTTGTAAACTAATTATATATATTTTCATTTAAAATTTAAAATAGCAAAAAAGAACTCCATTCAAAATTTCGAATAAAGTTCTTTTTGCTATTTCTATTACATTTTATCAATTTTTTCTATTATATCTTCAATCTTTTTTTGCATATTTATCAAGCTTTCTCCAATGCTATTCATTCCGTTTATAGTTTTAATAGTCAATATACCAATTGGAACGCAAATAATGATTATTAAAATTACTAATAATATAAATACTACAATATCCATATTTTTCCTCCTTTAAATAATTATTTATAGGTTTACAAATTTTCATATGTATATTTTATTACAATTAACGTAATTTGTAAAGTATTTGCTTAAAATTCCTCTAGTATATCTTGTACATTTGTTACCAATTTTGCACCTTGTTTTATTAATTCATTTGTTCCTTCTGAATTTTTGCTTAGTATATTTCCGTGGAACTGCGAATACTTCTTTTCCTTGTTCTAAGGCAAAGTCTACTGTTATCATTGTTCCACTTTTCTTTTTTGCTTCTATTACAACTACTCCATTTGATAAACCACTTATTATTCTATTTCGTGCTGGAAAATTCATTTTTTGTGCTTTTGTTCCTATGACATACTCTGATATTATTAAGCCACCTTGTTTTATTATTTCATTTGCAAGTTTAGTATTTTCTGCGGGATATATGTTGTCTATTCCGCTTCCTATTACTGCTATTGTTTTACCTTTTGCTTGCAAAGTTGCTGTATGTGCAAGGCTATCTATTCCTTTTGCTAGACCGCTTACTGTTACAATTTCATTTTTAGCTATTTCATAGGATAATTGTTTTGCTACAATTTCTCCATATTTTGTATGCTCTCTACAACCTATTATTGCTAGTTTGAACTTGTTTAGTAATTCTTTATTTCCTTTAACATATAAAATTATTGGTTTATCATATATTTTGTTTAATTCTTCTGGGTAGTATTTATCATATATATGAATTAATTCTATATTATTTTCTTTCATATATTTTTCGTATTTATCTAAATTAGTTCTATATTCTTTGTTTAATATTTGTTTTGCTATTTCTTTTCCTATTCCTTCTACTTGTAATAAGTCTTCTTCTTTTGCATTCCAAATATTTGCTGGTGTATTATATTTTTCTAATAGTTTTTGTAATTTTATGCTTCCTAATTTTTCTATTCTTGAAAGCCATATCCAATATTGTGTTTCGTTCATTTTTCCTCCTAATTATATTGTATAAAATAAATATTTATACATATTGTTGAGGGCGTAATTCGGTAAATTCTCTTTGGTATTCCTTACCGATTAAGCCCCTACGGTGTTTTTTTATGCTACATAAAAAGCAAAAAGAGCCTATCGTCTTTGATAAGCCCCTATTTAATTTTATTTTTCTTCTAGCCCTTTTGCCGCTATTACTACGTTGTGTAGTAGCATTGCTATTGTCATTGGTCCTACTCCACCTGGTACTGGTGTTATGTATGATGCTTTTTTTGATACTTCTTCAAAATCTACGTCTCCCACTAGACCTGTTTCTAATCTATTTATTCCTACATCTATTACTACTGCATTTTCTTTTACTATATTTGCAGTTACAAATTTTGGTTTTCCTATTGCTGAAATTAGTATGTCTGCATTTTGTGTTATTTCTTCTATGTTTTTTGTTTTTGAATGACATATTGTTACTGTTGCATCTTTGTTTAGTAAACATTGTACTAATGGTTTTCCTACTATGTTACTTCTTCCTAATACTACTACATTTGCTCCTTTTAAGTTTATGTTGTATTCTTCTAGCATTTTTATTACCCCATGTGGTGTACATGATATAAATGTTTCTCTATTTAACTCTAATTTTCCTATGTTTATTGGGTTAAATCCGTCTACGTCCTTTTTAGCATCTATTGCTTCAAATGCTTTATATATATCTAATTGTTTTGGTATTGGACTTTGTAGTAAAATTCCATGTATATCTTTTCTATTGTTTAATTTTTCTATTACACTTAATAGCTCGTCCATTTCTATATTTTCATTTAATATAAATTCTTCATATTCTATTCCAGCTTCATTGCATGCTTTACTTTTATTTCTAACATATACTTTTGATGCTGGGTCTTCTCCTACCATTATTACAGCAAGTTTTGGATATATTCCTTTTTTATTTAAGCTTTCTACTTCTTCTTTAACTTGTCCTCTTATTTTTTTTGATAATTCTTTTCCATCTATTATTGTTGCCATTTATAAAACCTCCCTTTTTGTTTAATATATTATTTTAATATTATTTTGTCAATTACTTTACTTTGATTTCTATTTTTAATTTTTTTAATTTACATTTATTAGTAACGTATGTATCGTAGGGGCTTAATCTGTTAGGAATACCTAAAAGAATTTACCTAATTACGCCCTCAACGTATATTTAAAATTTATACCAATATTCAAATTATCTAGGGGCGAAATTCGGTATTCCTGAAGAAGTATTCCTTACCGATTTAGCCCCTACAATATAAATATTTTTTTGTTGTGAATTGTAATTCTAATTATTTTTATTTTTTATATTTTAGCATGTTTTTCTACAACAAATAAGCATTATTATTCTTATAATTATTAAAATTAATAAAATAACTGCAATTGCTATAAATGCACCTAAACCTAAAAGAGCAAGTAAACCTGTAAGTGCACCTATTATTATTCCTAATACGAAAGCAAACAATACTATTAATATAAATAATATTAAATCAATACAACATTTTCTTTTTCTGCAACATTCCTCTTCAAACATAATTTTTTTCACCTCCTAATAGTATTCTTATTTAAATACTATTAGTATATAGTATGCGCTTGTTCGACTTTTTTCTACTTTATTAGTCTTTAAATTTAATATTTTTATCTAAGTTCATTTTTCCTGCTCTAGTTATTTTATCTTGACCATATTTTTGTTTTAATTCATCTACAACTTTATCTATTTGTGTTTGTTTATTTGATGTATTATCAAATAATGAAAGTTGTAATTGTTCTTTATCTGTTAATTTATCTACTCTTACTCCTATTAGCCTTATTGGTACTTTATTATATAATTCATTTAATAACTTTTTTGCCTCTTCTAATATTATTTTTGTATTATCTGTTGGCATTAATAATTTTCTTTGATGAGAATATACTTTAAATTCATTTGTTTTTATTTGCACATTTACAACTTCTGCAAGCATTCTATTACATCTTAAACGATAGCTTACTTGTTCTACTAGTGCTACTAACACTTCTTCTATTTTTTCTATATCAGCATAATCATGTGGCAAGGTTATAGAGTTTCCTATCCCTTTTGGCTTTTCTTCTTCATAAATCACGTCTGAGTTATCTATACCATTTGCATATTCCCATATCATTTTTCCATATTTTCCAAATGCTTTTACTATTTGTTCTTCATCTTTTATAGCTAAGTCTTTTATTGTTTTTATTCCCATTTTTTGAAGCTTTGGTAAACTTTTTCTTCCTACCATGAATAATTCTGATATTGGAAGATTCCACATTTTAGTTTGTATTTCATTTTCAAATAGAGTGTGCACTTTGTCTGGCTTTTGAAAGTCTGATGCCATTTTTGCTAAAAGTTTATTATGTGCTACCCCTATATTTACAGTAAATCCTAATTCTTCTTTAACTCTTTTATTTATTTCATATGCTATTTGTAATAATGTTCTTCCTTTTGTAATATATCCTGTCATATCCATAAAGCATTCATCTATTGAAAAACGTTCTATTCTATCTGTATATTCTAATAATATTTTGTATAGTTCATTTGAATATTTTTTATATACTTTGAAATTTCCCTGAAATATTTGTAAGTTTGGACATTTTTTTCTTGCAAAAAAGATTGGCTCCCCTGTTTGTATTCCTACCTGTTTGGCTAAATTACTTTTGGCTAAAACAATACCTTTTCTTTGTGCTTCATCTCCTCCTATTATTGCTGGTATTGTTCTTATATCTAAAGTTTCTCCATTTTTTAACATTTCTACTGCTGTCCAAGATAAGAATGCATTATTTACATCTACATGTAATATTTGTTTTTCCATATTCAACACCTAAAGTTATTTTAAAACATTTGTTTTGTATTGTCAAGTGATTTTTCACAAAAAAAAGGGCATGAAATTATTACATTCATACCCCTCTTTGTTTATTATACTGTTATATCATCTGCACAGTCGCTTCCCAGATCTCTTTCGTCTTCGTACTCGTCAATCTCCTTGTCATAGAAATCATCAAAGTCGTAATCTTCTTCTTCAATCGGAACAAGTGTTGGAGTTAATACTGCTAATATAGCCATTAAAGCTACAAAAGCTAAGGTTACTGTTGCTACTACTTTTACTGCCACTTTCAATACCTTTTTCATTTAGTACCCTCCTATTGGTGTTTGTTAGAAACAAATTTCATTTCTAATTTTTTAAAAGTCTACTTCTATAGTTTAACATAATTTATTCAATTTTGCAACTGTTATTTGCATAAAAATGTATTTTAACGCAAAAAAATCACAAGCTATAATTATAGCTTGTGATTTTTTATTCTTTATTCCTTTGTTTTTAAAACACAAATCCCTATATATTTATCAAATATATAATAGTTTTCAATTCTGTTTTCTCTTAAAAATCTTTCTAAAAATTTGAACCACTTTTGTCTTCCCCAGAATACTCTGGGTTCTTGCCCCATCGTTTCTCCAAATTTATAATCTCTGAAAAGAGTATACTTATCACATACTTCTGTTTTTTCTATATCATAGTTTGCTAATTCTACTAACATTTCCTTAAATAAAAACTGAGCAAACCTTTTTTGATCAGACATATATAATGAATAGTCATGATTTAATCTTTTAATTTTTTCTTGCGCCCATGTTAGCTTTTCATCCTTTTTATGCTGTGGAATAGCAAGGGTAATTCCATTTCCATTTAAGGAAGGATAAGTTGCAAATCCTAAATCCTGAATAACTTCAATCATAAAATCTTCTGGAATTCCTGTCCACTTTATGTCACATTCATATTCTTTAAAAGGTATTGGTCTCAATTTTTTCTTTCTTCCTTCTACTGCTCTCCATGGCTTTTTAGCATAACCAAATTTTTTGTTTAGCCAGTTTTCCAAAATTTCTTTTACTTTTTCTCTCTTCAACAACTCTACATTTTTACAATGTTCCCGTAAGTTCTGCATAAGTTCTTTTTCTTTGCTTACTACTACTTTTGGTTCACCTTTCATCATGCTTTTTCCTCCTTAAAAAATTATTTTATAAGAAACTTTTACTTTGCGTATTACAAATAACAAATATATATTATCACAATTTTATGTTAATAGCAATATATATTATCAAATTTTATGTATTTATTTTCATATATTGTTCAATTTTAATGTTATTTAATGTGTAAAATCTTTTATACACAAATTAATTTAATAATTACTACTAATATATAAAACACAATTTTTGCTATACAATTTATAGCTAGCATAAAATTATATGTAGGAATTCCAATTGGATTCATTTCATCATATTTATCACATATTTTTTCTATATCCTTTTCTGAACATACTCTTTCTTCTTTTATATATTCTTTCATATATTCTTCTGCTACATATCTAGCCTTTATCATTGCATCTGTTTCTAAATAAGATCTTATTATATAATATATAAAACTCATTAATGCTAAAATAATAATTTGCATATATGTATTTTTAATTAATCCTGAAATTGTTAATATTAAAACAATAACAAAATATATTATATATATGTTTGAGTATATAAAATTAAATAATAATAATCTTCTACTTTGCACGGAATGTATACATTCGTGTGTTATTGTTTGTATTCTTGTAAAGCTTTCTTTTATATTTGCTATAAATATTGTGTCTGAAATTGCTACATATAAGCTTGTTTTATTTTTTTCATCTTCATTTTCTTTAATTTTTACTTTTTCATTTTTTAGCTTTTTTAATATGGCTTCACATATTTTTTTATTTTCTGGGAATTTATTTGTTATTTCATCTAAGTCGCTCTTTTTTGTGTATTGTTTGATTTTTTTTATATTAATATCAAACGCAATATATAAAATTCCTATCGTGATTAGACATCCTATTAAAATAAATACATATTCCATATTTTTTCTCCTTTTTTTATATAATATTTTTATCTAAAATATATAGAAATTTTCAAAAATGCTCGTTCAAGCTAATTTTCATAGAAATTCTAAGTCGCTTTTTAAAAATTTTATATATTTTAAATATCACAATATAATAAAAAGTCGCATGAGTTTTTGCGACTTTTTTCGACATTTACAGTACATCTTGTACTGCTTCTGCTATTATTTTGTTTATATCTGCTATCATTACATTGAATTTTACTTCTAAATCAAAGTATTCTTTTATTTCTTTTTCTTCTATAAGTATTGTATACATTTCTTGTAATTTTTTATTTTTTTCTTCTCCTGCTTCTTTTCCTTGAAGAGCTAATACTTGTACTTCATATCTTAATTTTTCAAATTCATTTATTTTTTGTTTTAAATCTGGATTGTTATTTATATTTTCTTTTGCTGTTTTGTATTGTTTATATTCCTCTGAAGTTTTTATTTCGCTTGCTAATTTATTGGCTGTATCATATACGTTCATATTATTCAATCCTTTCTTTTAATTGCTTTATATATTTTATTATCCGATTCTTTACATTTTTAAACATAATTCAATAATTCATACATAAATATTATTATTTATCAAGTTTATGTTTAAGTAATTTCTTTGAAGAGCGAGCGATTGATAATCGCCCCTACATCCATAAAATTATTCACTATTAACTATTCACCATTCATTATTCACTACGCATTTATGCGCCTATGCGTACGCATGTCTTGCTTTAAATTCTAGTAAATTGTTTATTTCTGTATCTATATTCTTTGCTTTCTTTGTTTTCTTAGCTTTTTCTTGTGCTAACTGATTTGCTTGTTTTTCTGCCATTGTTTGGCATATTGCTTTTTGATATATAAAATGTGTATCTTGTGCTATTTTGTTCCAATTATATTCTTGTTTTACCTTTGATTTTGCATTTTTTGAAACTTTACTTGCCAGTGCATGGTCATATAGTAGTGTAAGAATTGAGTCTGCTATTGAATTTGAATTTCCTGCATAACTTTTCATTCCATCTACTTGGTGCTCTACTATTTCATTTAGCCCTCCTACATCTGAAACTACTGTTGGAACTCCTGCTAGCATTGCTTCTAATGCTACTATTCCAAATGGTTCATATGTACTTGGAAATACTGCTATATCACTACATTTATACATTTTTTGCACTTGTTTTTGATCTAAGTGTCCTGTAAAGTATACCTTATTTGCTAGCCCTAATGCTTCTGCCTGGCTTTTTAGTTCGTCCAACATACCACCTTTCCCAGCAATTATAAGTTTTGCATCATGATATCCATTTAATATTTTGGGCATTGCTGAAATTAAATGTTGTATTCCTTTTTCATAAACTAATCTTCCCATATAAAGAATAATTTTTTCATTATCTAATGCATATTGTCTTCTAAATTCATAGTCTCTATCTACACTATTAAAGGTTGTTATATTTATTCCATTTGGTATTACATTAATTTTATCAAATGGTAGTCCAAATAAGCCTTGTACATGCCCTTTCATAAAGTTACTGTTTACAATTACTTCCGTTGATTCATATGTAAGCATCCATTCAGTATCATTTATATATCTTTGTGTTTCATCGTGTATTCCACCATTTCTGCCACTTTCTGTTGCATGTATTGTAGAAACTACTGGTATTTGAAAAGAATGTTTTAATGTTTTTGCTGCATTTGCAACTAACCAATCATGTGCATGTATTACATCAAATTCTTGTCCATTTGCTATTAATTCTGATGCTTTTGCTACTAAATTAAAGTTTAATTGCATAACCCATTCTATGAAATTATTAGGTTTTATCATGTAATTATCTACTCTATACACTTGTACACCTTTATCATCTTCATAATATGGTGCACTTTCATCTTCTCTATATGTTATTACTGTTATTTCATGTCCATCTTTTATTAATCTTTTTGATAAATCGTGAACTACTCTTGCAATTCCACCCACTATTCTTGGTGGATATTCCCATGTAAGCATTAATATTTTCATATTATAAAATGCCCCTTTCAATCAAATTCTCTTTTGTATGTTTTATTATTGTATTGTATACAAGATTTTGATAAAAGTAAACATTTTTTGACCAAATTTTTAAATTTGTAAATAATAATTATTATAAAAAACGAATTTAAGAACTTTATGACTTATCATTTCTTAAATTCGTTTTATATAGCATATTTTATTTTTTATTTATTTGCTGAATTTCTTCTACTGTTAATTCTGTTATTTCTGAAATTTCTTCAACTGACATATTTCTACTTAATAATTTTTTTGCTATTTCTATTTTGCCTTGTTCTATGCCTCTTTCAATTCCTTGTTCTATTCCTTGTTCTATTCCTTGTTTAATGCCTTCCTCTTTTCCTTGTTTTAGTCCATCTTCTATTGCGTGTTCCATTAAGTTTCTTTCATCTCTTATTGCTTTTTCCTTTAATTCGGCTATCCATCTTAATTCTTCATCCTTACTTATTTCTTCTAACTCTTCCATTGCTTCTTTTATCTCTTCATTTTTATCCATAATCTCTAATACCTCCTTATTATTAGGATTATCTAGAAATAGCATCCATTGAATTAATTTATCATTTGCCTGCCTTTCTATCATTCTCCTTACTTTTGGTATTTCTATTATAAATAACTCTAATTTGTCTGTCAAGTTAATAAAACTGGTTTCTTCTTTTATTTTCCAATTTGTACTTATTTCTTTTATGTTTTTTGTTTTTTCTAATTCATAGTCTAGTATTATTATTCCTATTACTTTATTTAATTCTTTATATGGCTTTCCTTTTTCTAATTGGCTGCTGTATATTCTACTCCAATAATATAAAAATCTTTCTGCTGTATCTTTATTATCTGCTAATTGTATTTCTATATCACATATTGTTCCATTATCTAATGTCGCCTTTAAATCTAGTATTCCTAACTTCTCTTTTGGGTATTTTCCTACAATATGTCTATCTTCTAGATTTATTTCTTTTATTTTTTCTTTTGTTATTGATGAAATTATTGCTTTGGTTATTTTTTCATTTCCTTTTTTAAATAAAGAATGAAATACTACATCTATCTTTGGTTTTAATAATTCTATTTTGTTATTCATTTATATTTTCTCCGTTTCTTTATATTTCTATTTTTGTAATTTATGCATGATTAATAAACTGATTAAATATTTATTTTTTAACCTTTTTGTTGGGATTATTTTAGAAATAATTTTTTTAGACTTTAAATTATCGATAAAATTTAAAAAAGCATAAATTATGCTAAATAGATATTCTATTTATAACATAGTTTATGCTTATTGTAAACATAAATGTTTAACTTTTTGTAACTTTTCATTGACTAATTATTCATTATTTCGACAAATATTATGAATATTCTTCATTTTTAAATATTTTTCTATTTACTATTGAATTTATTCTATTTTTAATATAATATTATTGTAAGATAAATTGGTTTATTTTTCTTAAGGAGGAAATTACATGCCACGAAAAGCAAAAGATGAAGTTAATTTAGTTGAAGAAAAGATAAATTTAAATAAAAAAAATACAGTAAAGAAAGAGGCTAATAAGAGGGCAGACACAAGGCCTGCCCCTACTTCTGTTAAAAAGAAGGTTACGTCTTCTAAAAAAGCAAAAGTTGAAGTTACAGAATATTATGATTTACCATATCACTATAATAAAACTGTAGTTAAAGTTCTTTCACAAACTCCCACTACTCTTTTTGTATATTGGGATATTTCTGATGAAGATAAAGAAAGTTACATTAAACAATATGGTGAATTTTTCTTTAATGATACTAAACCTGTTTTAGTAGTTCATAATAATACTAAAAATTATTCTTTTGAAGTTGATATTAATGATTTTGCAAATTCTTGGTATATACATGTGTTAGATAGTGATTGTGATTATAGTGTTGAACTTGGACGTCGCCCTATAAATGAGTATGCTAAATCTCCTAATTTTTTACAAATATCTAGTTCAAATGATATTCAAGCCCCTAATGATCATATTTTATTTGATAGTTTAAATAATAATGTTTATTTTAGGAATGTTAAAACAAATTATACTAGTAAAAAAGATATTTCTTTATCTTCTTTAAGTAGAGTTAGTAAAATATATAATGTTAAAGATTTTTATGAGGATATGTATAAAGATGAATATGTTGATTTTGATAGATTAGATATTAAAAGGTTGCCTTCGTCATGATAGAAAAATATTATTAATAATATTTTTCTATCAATTATTCATTATTCATCATTCACTATTCATTATTAATTTTCAATGAATAGTGAATAGTGAATAATGAATAATGAATAGTGAATAATTTTTATACAAAGGAGATTAATTTATGGATACATACAAAGGATACGTTAGCTTTGTGCTTCATGCACATTTGCCTTTTATACATCACCCTGAAAGTGAAGATTATTTGGAGGAACAATGGTTATATGAAGCTATTTCTGAAACCTATATTCCTCTTCTTTTAAATTTCCAAAAATTAGTGGAGGAAAAAGTAGATTTTCGTATTACTATGTCTATGACTCCCCCTCTTTTAAATATGCTTGATAATAAACTTTTACAAAAAAGATACATTAAATATTTAAAAAAGCATATTGAACTTGCTAAAAAAGAAATAGAGAGAACTAAAGATAATAAAAAAATAAATGAACTTTCTAAATATTATTTTGAACGTTATACTAATGATTTACACATTTTTAAAGATGTTTATAATTGTAACTTAATAAAAGGTTTTAAGCACTTTCAAGATATTGGTGTTTTAGAAATTATTACTTGTGGTGCCACACATGGATATTTTCCTATTTTATATGTTACAGAGCAGACTGTTAAGGCTCAAATTGCTGTTGGAGTTCAAACATATGAAAAGTATTTTGGAAAAAAGCCCCGTGGCATTTGGCTTCCTGAATGTGGTTATGTTCCAGAAGCTGATAAATATTTAAAGGAATTTGGTATAGAATATATTATTACTGAATCACACGGAATTTTATATGCTGACCCTACACCTTTATATGGTACATATTCACCTATTGTTTCACCAAGTGGTATTACATGCTTTGGTCGTGATATGGAGTCTTCAAGGCAAGTATGGAGTTCTATAAATGGTTATCCTGGTGATTTTAATTATAGAGAATTTTATAAAGATATTGGATATGACGCTCCATACGATTATATAAAACCTTATATTGCTCATAATGGCGTTAGAGTTCATACTGGAATTAAATATCACCGAATTACTGGTAAAACTGAGGAAAAAGATATTTATAATATTGAGTGGGCTAAAGATTCCGCTCAAAAACAAGCAAGTCATTTTATGAATTCTAGGATAAATCAAATTAATAAAGTAAGTACTTATATGGATAAACCTCCTATAATTTTATGTCCTTATGATGCTGAACTTTATGGTCATTGGTGGTATGAGGGGCCTTATTGGTTATATATATTATTTAAAAAAATCTATTTTGACCAAAATAATTTTAAACTTATAACACCTAGTGAATATATTGATAAGTACCCTGAAATGCAAATTTCTACACCTTGCCGTTCAAGTTGGGGTGCTAATGGATATAGTGAAGTATGGCTAAATGAAACAAATGATTATGTACATAGGCATTTACATGACGCTGGCGAAAAAATGGTTCATCTTGCACATAGTTTTATTAATGAAGAAAATTCACTTATAATTAGAGCTTTAAATCAATGTACACGAGAACTTTTACTTGCCCAAAGTAGTGATTGGCTATTTATTATAACAAATGGAACTATGGTTGATTATGCTAAAAAAAGAATTAAAGACCATATTGGAAGATTTAACAAATTATATGAGCAAATCAAGTCAAATAATATTGATGAAGAATTTTTAATTTCTATTGAAGAGAAAGATTGTATCTTCCCAGAAATTGATTTTAGAATTTATTATTAAGTTTTTAAATTTAAAACAATATAAAATTGTTATTCTATTATATATTTCTAGTTTCTTGAATTTAAAATTTAATTTTTAAATTGCACAAGTTACCAAATTCTCCTTTTAAGAATAAAATATGTATATCTAAAGGTTTTTTAGTAGATACTATTACATATAAATCGTGAAAGGGGATTTTTTTTGCTCATGAAATCTTTTTGTATAAAAACTAATAATGACAATATTATAAATTATCTACTAAACAATTTAGCATGTATGGATTTTGAAGATATCTATTTTGTAAGCAAGAAATTTAAAATATATAAAAATGTAATTATTCATTATAAAGGTTCAAAAGAAAGCGAATTTTTAAGTTTAATTTCATCTTTAATAACAGATTGTACACTATTATTTTTTGAACCAATGTTAATTAGAAGATGTATTAATTTAAACTATTTCTATTTTGATGATTTTGAAAAAAAGCTAATTGAAAAAAATTGTTATAGTTATATACAAGTAGATGAAGATAAAACTTTAAAGAATAGAAAAGATGAAATATGGATTAATGTATTAAATTATTTACTTGAAAATAAAAGTATGATTCTTGACGGCTTTGTCAATTTTAGATTAGAAAATTATATAGATACTATTAACGATATTGTAGATTATTCTGTAAATAAATATATTGTAGAAAAAGAATATACAGAATTTATCAATTTATTAAAAATATATATTGATTCTAAACAATCTGAGGCTGATTTAGTACATTTAGTTTATACTAATGGAGAATCTATTTTATTAGATTCTGATAGAAATATTATTTCTCTTACTGATAACATTTTTAATGCAAAGTATTTATCTGATATATCTTTTTCTTCAAATGACTATGCTTTAAATTCATTGCTTACTTTATTACCAAAGCGAATAGAGCTTCATGTTATTGGTTATGAAGATGAATTTATTAATACTTTAAAGCTTATATTTGGTAATCGAATTTTTATATGTAAAGATTGTAATATATGTAGAACTTATAAAATATTAACAAATACAAAGTAGTATAGCTATTCTAGTGTTAAATTATTCGCTTCCAGTAAGTAATATATTTTATTTTTTCCATTTCGCCCTCCATGACAAGGGGTATTCCCCCGCCTCAAAGAGCTGTCGGGACTTCATTACAAAAATAAAATATATTACTTACTTCACGCTACTCTACAACTTAAAATATAGTGCTTTCCTTAGAATATATAAGAGGGGGTTAGATATTATCCAACCCCCCTTTTATATTATACAGGCTTTCATAGCCTTGATTTGAAAGTATGTCAACAGCTTTTCTACTTCTATTTCCTGATTGGCAATACACAACAATTGTACATTCTTTATTTTTTATAGTATTTTCTGACATTTTAGAAAGATCATATAAAGGTATATTTATACTTCCTTCTAAATGTTCTTCTTTATATTCTTGTGGACTTCTTACATCAAGTAAGATTGCTTCTTTATCATTTTTTAATATTACTTTCGCATTTTCATAATCTACTTCATTTACTTTACAATATCTGTCTTTTTTTAATATTCCTTTTATAGCTTTATAAATTTTTGTATTCATTTTTCCTCTTCCTTTCAAATTGCAGTAGCCTTTTTATATAAGAAAAGTGAGCATTCTTTTCTATAATATAAAAAGGACATCTTTATATATAATATTAAAGATGTCCTTTTTTGTTTACTTTATTCTAATTTTCTTATTTTTTCTTTGTTTCTTGTATTCTTCTTTGTGTTTTTTCTTCTAATTCACTAAATACTGCTAAAGTAACAACTACATATATTGCAAGGCACATTGGAATTGTTAGTGCATTTACTGGAATTCTTACTATTGCAACTATGCTTATAAATAATGCTATTGCTAATACATTCATTCCTAATATTTTGACTAATACTTCTAATATATCTATTTTTCTAAAGCGTATTCCTGCATATATTAAAATAATTACTAATGATAAAGCAGTTGGCATTATAAGTGGTTTTGCTATATCTCTTATTCTTAAGTTTGAATTTTGTGTTACTTTTATGTCTTCTTTAACTGTATTTTCTAAACTATATTTTTCATTTATTTTACTATTTAATTGTTCTATTTGTTCATCAGTTATATCCTTTACTGTAATAGATGCAATTTCTTCATATAATTCAACTTTTTGAACTATAACTTTGTTATTTCCAATTATCTCTTTAACTATATTCTTAATGTCATTACTTTCAAATTCTTTTCCTATATAAACTGATACTTGTTTATTTGGTGAGTATTTTAAACTAACATTAAACCCTGCAAATGCTATTACAATTATTCCTATTATAATAATACAAGCTAAAACTATATATGCTATTTTTTTCTTTTCCATATCCTTTTCCTCCTTAGTTTTCTAGTAATAATGCTCTTGTAATTATTACATTATATAATAATGAAATTGCCATTCCCCAGAATATTACTGTTCCAAAGCTAGATACTAAAAGCCAACTATTGAATGCAAATACTACTGCTATTACTGCTATTGGTACTAATATAAGCATTGTTCTTAATATAGCTTTTTCAAACGCTCCTTCTATATTTTCCATTTTTTTGTTATTTTCTAATACTTTAACTATTGTTATATATGTTACAAATATTGATAAAATTATTGCTATTAAACCATATATTGTTATTACTATGTTTGTATATCTTAATACTAGTAATAATAAAGCAATATAACCTATTAAACTAATAGATGATAATATTCCTTTTTCTTTATATTTTATAATTAAATATATCATTCCTATAGTTAATACAATAATAGCTAAGGCTACAAATAATTCTATGTTATCTTTTTCTACTTCTGATGCAATATATTGATTATTTGCTATTTCATAAACTATTGGCATTTTTCCATTATTTAATAATGCTGACAAATTATTTGCATTTGTTAAGCTTTCTTGCATTTCTTCTGCTGAACTTGAAGAACTTGAGCCTACTGATAATTGTAATACTCCATTTGTAATTTCTTCATCAAAATGAGTAGTAATAATTGCTCCACCATCTAGTTTTAATGTAATTTCTTTATTTTTTGTAGTTTCTTTTCCTGTTTCTTCATCAGTCACTTTTGTTTCAACATAAGTATTTGTTATATTTCTAAACTTTTCTGTGCCTTCTTTATTAAACTCTATATTTACAAATACTGTTGTAGTTCCATATGAAGTTGTTCCATATCCTGCTTTTACAGCTTTTAAGTCATCATTTGTCATTAATACTTCGTTTGTATCTTTATCTACAATTTCAAATTTTCCTTGAGAAGCGATTTGTGATACTATGATATCTGTATTATCATTCTCTGGAATGTTTAATACTATGTTTCCATTTTCCTCATTTAATCTAATTTCATAAGCTGATAGCCCCATTGTTTTTAATCTTTTTTCTATGATAGTTTTTGTCTTCCTATAATTTTCTTTTACTAATACACTCTCATCATTTTTTGCTTTTTCCTCAGATGATGCTACTTTAGTAGTTGTATCTGTAGAAGCAATTACTTTTCCTGATTCATCATAATTTATTTTTTCTTTAGAAGTATCTACATTTATATCTATTCTTCTTGACCCTTCTAAATCCATTCCTAAATTGTAATCTTTAATTACATTTACCATTCTACCTTTATCTTTTACATAAATTCCTACAAAAGATATTATTGATAATAGTATAACTACTAATGTGATTAAAGTTATTTTTAAAATTTTGTTAATTTTCATTTTTAATTTCATCCTTTCTTTGTTGTAGAAATTGGAAGTTGGAGGTTGGAGGTTAGAATATAGGGTAATTTCTTCGAAGTATTTACCCTATATTCCAACTTCCAACTTCTAACTTCTAACTTCCTATGTTTTAATATACACTTTACTATAATAATTTTGTTCCATTTATAATTAGTTCAAACCATATATTCAAATATTTTGCAGCATATTTACTCATCATTGTTCTATCCATAAATATTTCAAAGTAGTCTAACACTGGGCAAATTTCTGTATCTATTGTTAGCTCTAATGTTGCAACTCTTGTTTTACTATCAATTTTAAATTCTGAATTTGTTACCGCATAATTTACTTTATCATGTTTATCAAATGTAGACATATTTGTATTTACTACTCTATCTCTATGTGCATCTGATTTATCTGCTAGTATTAATGCTGCTGATATATCGTTTACTGCTGTTCCCGTTTGCTCATCATGATTTCCTATTGCCATCATTATTTCTGTTCTATCTTTAGTATTCATTCCCATATCTTTTAATATTTGATAAGCAAGTACTGCTCCTGTATGAGCATGGTCAACTCTATTTACACAATTTCCTATATCATGCAAATATCCCGCTATTTTTACAAGCTCTATTCTTTCCTCTGGATATCCTAAGGCTTCTAAAATTTTTCCTGCTCTATTTGAAACAATAGAAATGTGCCTAAACGAGTGCTCTGTATAGCCTATTGCATTCATTTGCCTTTGAGCTCCTGCAATTAATTCTTGCACTTCTTCATTTTTCTTAACTTGTTCTAAAGTTATCATATGTTCCTCCATTATTTTATAATTCTATATTAAAACAAATAAAAATTCAACCATTTTTTGTAAATTGGTTGAATTAATTTTATATATTTGTTCTAATTCGCATCCACCAAATAATTTAAATTAATGTAGGGGCTTAATCGGTTAGGAATACCCGTAAGAATTTACCTAATTACGCCCTATATTTAAAATTTATAGCAATATTTAAATTATCTAAGGGCGAAATTCGGTATTCCCAAAGAGGAATTCCTTACCGATTTAGCCCCTACATTAGAAACAAAATATTTTTAAACTGTAATATATATTTTCACTTCATATTAACTCCTATAATGCCTCCTATCATTCCTGCTATTATAGATAGAATTATCATTATTATTGAATATAAATTAATACCAAACCCACTGCTTGTTATACTAGAAAGTAAATAAATTGTTAGTATATATATTATACCCACTAATCCCCCATTTAATAAGCCATTTTTACTTATTTTTAAAGTGCTTATACTACTTCCTATTAAAATACTTATTACAGATATTACTATAATTACTGGGTTTATTACATTTTCATTAAGTGAAGTATATGTTAAAATTATTGCAAATATAAGTAATAACAATAGTGTTAAAATTATTGCTGTAACACTACCTTTTATAATTCTTATAATATTTTTTGTAAATTCATTTTCATTAATACTATTCAATGTTATACTCTCCTTTATTATATATATTACTATTATTATTCTTGTTATTTTTATTTAGAACTAAAATATAAAAAGAGCCAGTGGCTCTTTATGCTGTTTCAATATTATTTTTATTATTTGTAGTTCTTCTTTCCTTTTTTACTTGATTTTGCTCTTTCTTTCTATTTGCATCTATTATTATTTTTGGTGCTTCTTTATTTACTACTGTTTCCTTTGTTACTATACATTTTTCTATTAATGGGTTTGATGGGATTTCAAACATGATATCTCTCATTATTTCTTCTATTATAGAGCGAAGTCCTCTAGCACCTGTTTTTCTTTCTATTGCTTTTTCTACAATTGCTTCTAATGCTTCTTGTTCAAATTCTAGTTCTACATTATCTAATTTGAATAATTTTTTGTATTGTTTTACAATTGCATTTTTTGGTTTCGTTACAATATCTATTAATGCTTCCTTATCTAATTCTCTTAAAGTGGCTACTATTGGAAGTCTTCCTACAAATTCTGGAATTAGACCAAATCTTAATAAATCTTGTGGTAATAATTGTTCATATATTTTGTATTTATCTATTTCTTTGCTACTCTTTACTTCTGCTGAAAAACCAATAGATTTTTTGCCTGTACGTTCATCTATTATTTTGTCTAACCCCTCAAATGCTCCTCCACAAATGAATAATATATTTTCTGTATTTATTTGTAGTAATTCTTGATGTGGATGTTTTCTTCCACCTTGTGGTGGTACTGATGCTGTTGTTCCTTCTACTATTTTAAGTAGAGCTTGTTGTACACCTTCTCCACTTACATCTCTTGTTATTGATGGATTTTCAGATTTTCTTGTTATTTTATCTATTTCATCTATATATATTATTCCTTTTTCTGCTTTTTCTATATCATATTCTGCATTTTGAATTAATTTAAGTAATATGTTTTCAACGTCTTCGCCAACATAGCCTGCTTCTGTTAAAGTAGTTGCATCTGCTATTGCAAATGGTACTTTAAGTATACGTGCTAGTGTTTGTGCAAGAAGTGTTTTTCCGTGAGCCTGTTGGACCTAATAATAAGACATTACTTTTTTGAATTTCTACATCATCATCATTTACTTGAGGGTTATTTATTCTTTTATAATGATTATATACTGCTACTGCTAAAGTTTTTTTAGCATCTTCTTGACCTATTACGTAGCTGTCTAATATTTCTTTTATTTCTGCTGGACTAGGTAGCTTTTCCTTTTCTTCATTTAGTGCGTATCCTATTTCTGCATCGTCATATACTTCCCCTTCTAGCATATCATCACATAGTTTTATACATTCATTACAAATAAATACTCCCGGACCTGCAATAATTCTTTTTACTCCTTTTTGTGATTTTCCGCAAAATGAGCATCTAATATTATCATCTTTTTTTGACATTTAAAATTTTCTCCTTTTTTATTGTCTTTTTTCTAATATTCCATCTATTAAACCATATTTTAGTGCTTCTTCTGCTGTCATGTAGTTATCTCTTTCTGTATCTTTTTCTATTACTTCTAGTGGTTGACCTGTTCTGTCACTTAATAATTTATTTAACTTTTCTCTTGTTTTTACCATATGATCTGCATGTATTTTTATTTCTGTTGTTTGACCAGATATTCCATTTCCACCTATTAATGGTTGATGTATTAATATTTCTGAATTTGGTGTTGCAAATCTTCTTCCTTTTTCACCTGATGTTAATAGCACTGCTCCCATACTTGCTGCCATTCCTACACAATATGTTGCTACTGGGCATTTAATATAGTTCATTGTGTCTACTATTGCCATACCATCTGTAATAGATCCTCCTGGACTATTTATATAAAGAAATATTTCTTTATCTGGATCTTCTGATTCTAAGAATAGTAATTGTGCAATTACTAACCCTGCTGATGTTGGGTTTACATCTTCTCCTAAAAATATAATTCTATCTTTTAATAATCTTGAGAAAATATCATATGATCTTTCTCCTTTTGCTGTTTGTTCAATAACGTATGGTACTAAACTGTTT
>CAPNDH010000015.1 GCA_948664205.1 uncultured Clostridia bacterium
GTATTTACCCTATATTCCAACTTCCAACTTCTAACTTCTAACTTCCATTTGCAACTTCTAATTTCTAACTTCTAGCTAATTGTTTGTCTTAATTCATTATATATTTCTTCGTCTATTTTTGTTTCAAATGTTCTTTCTAATTTCTTTGTTTTTATGGCTTTTTCTAAGCATTCTATTTTGTCACATATGTATGCTCCTCTACCATTTACTTTTCCTGTTTTATCTATGAAAATTTGACCTTCTTTATTTTTCACTATTCTTATTAGTTCTTTTTTTGGTTTTATTTCATTGCAACCTATACATGTTCTTTGTGGTATGCTTTTCAAAATTTTCACTCCTTGTTTATTGTATTCACTAGGATTTTAATTCATGTCCTATTGTTCTGTTTCTTCTTTTTTCTTTCTACCTCTTTTTTTAGGTGCTTCTTCTACTTTTTCTACTTCAGTTTCTTCAGCTTCTTTTTTGCTTTTTGTAGCTTTCTTTTTAGTATTTTCTTCTATTTTAGTTTCTTCTACTACTTCTTCCTTTTTCTTTCTGCCTCTCTTTTTAGGAGCTTCTTCTATTTTTTCTATTTCAGTTTCTTCTGCTACTTCTTCTTTTTTCTTTCTACCTCTTTTTTTAGGTGTTTCTGTAACTTCTACATTTTCAACTTCATTATCATTTTTTTCTTCTGGTATAACTTCTTCTGCAATTTGTTCTACTTCTGATTCTTCTTGTATTTCTTCATTTTGCATTTTTGCTATCATTTCTCTAAATTGTGTTTCACTCTTTATATCTATTTTCCAGTTTGTTAACCTTGCTGCTAAACGTGCATTTTGTCCTGCTTTTCCTATTGCTAAAGATAGTTGGTCATCTGGAACAATTACTTGTGCAAAATGTTCTTCTTCTTTTACATCAACTGCCATTACTTGTGCTGGTAATAATGCTGATGATATATATATTGCTGGGTCTTCATTCCATTCTATTACATCTATTTTTTCACCATTTAATTCGTTTATTATGTTTTGTATACGTATACCTTTTTGTCCAACACATGAACCTACTGGGTCTATATTTTCATTTGGTGAGTAGACTGCTACTTTACATCTATTTCCTGCATCTCTTGATACACTTTTTATTTCTATTAGCCCTTCATATATTTCTGGTATTTCAAGTTCAAATAGTTTTCTTACAAAATCATTGTGGCTTCTTGAAATTATTACTTGTGTACTTCCTTTTAATCCTCTTTCTACTCCTACAACACATGCTCTTAATTTGTCATTTACATGATATCTTTCAGTAATAATTTGTTCTTTTAGAGGCATAACTCCTTCTAGTCTTCCTAAGTCTACTATAACTACTCCACCATCTGCTTTTTGTACTATACCAGATACTATTTCACCTTTTTTATCATTAAATTCATTATATAAAAATTCACGAGATGCTTCTCTTATTTTTTGAATAATTACTTGTTTTGCTGTTCCTGCTGCAATTCTACCAAAGTTTTTTGGTACAAGTTCATTTTCTATAACATCTCCTACTTTATGCTTTTTATCTATTTTTTGTGCCTCTTCTAATGATATTTGTACTTTTTCGTTTTCTACTTCTTCTACTATTTCTTTTTGCATATAAACATGTATTTCGCCTGTTTCTTTATCCATTGTTATTTTTACATTTTCATCTTCACAATCATAATTTCTTTTATATGCTGTAACTAATGCTGTTTCAATTGTTTCTAGCATTTCTTCCTTTTTTATTCCATTTTCCTTTTCAAGTTCCTCCATTGCAAATATTAATTCTGTACTATCGATTGCTGGTCCATTTACTTTTGTTTGTTTCTTTTTCATTTTTATATTCCTCCCTTTTTTACCAATTATATTTTTGTTTCATAAGCGATATATTTTTTCTGTCTAGCTCTATTTGTTCGTTATTTTCTATATTTTTTATAATTATTTTTTCGTTATCAAATTCTTCTAATATTCCTAGCCATTCCTTACTTTCATTAAATGGTTTGAATAATTTTACTTCTATTTCTTTTCCTATAGATTCTTCTAAATGTTTATCTTTTCTAAGCATTCTTTCTATTCCCGGTGAAGAAACTTCTAAGAAATACTGTTCTTTTATATAATCTGCTTCATCTAGTAATTCGTTTATGCCATCGCTGACTTTTTCGCAATCATTTAAGTCTATTCCTTCTTTATTATCTATGAATATTCTTAAAAAATAGTCCTTTCCTTCTTTTGAATATTGAACATCATATAGTTCATATCCTAATTCCTGAACTTTTGGTTTTACTAGTTCTTCAACTCTTTCTTCAATACTTGCCAATTAAAGACCTCCTTAATATGAGAAAGTTTTTTCACTACTTTATGTGTAAAATTACCCGCCACAGACGCCCAACGAATGATATATTTTTTTCTTCGACTAAAGCACAGAAAAAGATATATCATTCCGCTGTGGCTACTCTACAACTTAAAATAGCATACTTCCTATTATACAAACTAAGAGCGGAATTTGCTTCCGCTCTTGCTAATTCATTTTGTTTTACTTATATTATTATACCCTCTTTTGGTAAAAATTACAAGTGTTTTTTATAAAAATTTGATTTTTTTATGTATTTGTAATATTTTTCACAATTTATTAATATACATATATAAAGGAGGGATTTATGTTTAAAGAGTATATTAAGAATAATAGTAATGAAATTATAGCTTCTGTTTGCGACTTAATTACATATCCTAGTGTTTCAAATCCTGAAGAAAATTCGTACTTTCCTTTTGGGAAGTCTTGTTCAGAAGCTTTAAAATATTTTTTAAATTTGGCCGAAAAATTAGGCTTTAGAACAAAAAATGTTGATGGCTATTGTGGATATGCAGAATGTGGTGAAGGTGAAGAATTAATTGGAATTATTGGACACTTAGATGTTGTTCCTGCTAAAGATGATGATTGGACTTACTCACCTTTTATTCCTACTATCAGAAATAACTGTATATATGGTAGAGGAACTATTGATGATAAAGGACCTGTTATTGCTTCTCTTTATGCAATTAAAGCTGTTTTAGAATATTGTAAATCTAATAATATAAAAATGAATAAAAGAGTAAGACTAATTGTAGGTCTTAATGAAGAAAAAGATTGGAAATGTATTAATTATTACAAAGAACATGAAGAACTTCCTACTATTTCTTTTAGCCCTGATGGAAGCTTTCCAGTTATTTTTGCTGAAAAAGGTGTTCTTTCTCTTTTAGTTTCTGCAAGACTTCCTCAAAATTTACCATTAGAAATTGAAAGTTTAGATTACAATAATAATGCTATTAATGTAGTTCCAAAACTTGCTAGTTGCATTTTAAAAATAAATAGAAATTTTAAAGCTGAATATATAATATCAATTTTAAAAGATATTATTGCAAAATATTCATATGAAATTGATATTTATAAAATTGACGAAAATAATATAAAACTAACTTCTTACGGAAAAGCTAGCCATAGTGCTCACCCCGAACTTGGTGTAAATGCTATTACAAAATTGCTAACTATTTTAAATGATTTATTTGTTAAAATTAATCTTTCTATACCTATATTATCCACATTTTGTAAATACATTGGGGATGATTATTCTGGAAGCAATATGAAAATAAATATTAAGGATGAATCTGGTTCTTTAACTTTAAATACTTCTCAGCTTTATATTAAAGATAATAAGATTAATATTGGTATTAATTTAAGAGTTCCTATTCATACTTCTATGGATGATATTATAAATGTTTTTAATAAATGCTTTGGTAATTTTAGTATCGAAGTTCTTCGTACACAGGAGCCTTTATATATTGATAAAAATGATAATTTGGTAACTACTTTGTGTGGTGTTTTCAATGAAGTATGTAATACTAATTTTGAACCTATTGCTATTGGTGGAGCAACATATGCAAGAGCCTTTGATAATTGTGTTTCTTTCGGAATGAATTTTCCTGGCGATGAAGATATGTGCCATAAGGTTGATGAATTTATAGAAATTGATAAATTACTTTTAGCAACTGATATTTATGCTAATGCTATATATAAGCTGTTGTTGTAATAAAAGTGAGTCAAAAGGGACAGATGACGCGTTGGGGACGTTTTCCTATGCGTCATCTGTCCCTTTTGATTCATTTTTTGTATCCTCTTATTTTTCTTTTCCTATAATTCTTTTTGCTTTTAAGATATCTTTTAAGGCTGCTTGTAAAACTTTTGAGAAATTAATTTTTTGTTCTTCTGCTAGCTTGTTTAGCCATGCAGGTAGAGTTAATGTTTTCTTTACTGATACTACTTCTACCTCACTTCTAGCAAGAGGCATCCATACACTAACTAAAATTGGTTTTTCATTTTCTTTGCAATGTATATTTTCTATTGGTGTTGGTTCTGGAATTTCTATGTTTTCTTCTTCACATTCAACCATATATAATCCTAATACTTCCTCAGCATTATGTAATGCTTCTTTTGTATCATCTGCGCAAGAAAGACATCCTGGCAAATCCGGAAAATAAATATTTACTCCTCCATCTTCTTCATAGTCAAAAATAGCTACATATTCATAAGTATTTTTCATTTTTCTAATTCTCCTTTACTTAAATTTTATTCCTGATTGTTTTTGTATATTTTTTAATGTTCCAATTCTTACTGTATTTCTACTAATTGGTATAACTGCTAAATACTTTTGGTTTTCTTTTCTAAAAATATAATGATCGCCTTTTATTCTATCTAGTTTCCAACCATTATCTTTTAATATTTTCATTACTTCTCTTGGTGAGTAACTTTTCATATTATGTACATCCTTTCTATATTGTATACGTATTATTAATACGTGTCAATATTTTTTGTTAAAATAAATATCATTTTATAAAATAAAAGCAAATTCGATATGCGGACGAGCTATGCTCGCCCCTACAACTTAAAATTAATTTTTCGTATAATATAAAGGGCAACTAGAAATATAAGTTAAATTATATTTCTAGTTGCCCCTATTTATAGTTTTTCATTATTTAATTATTCTTCTGTCTCGTCTTCTTGTGGTTCTTCATCACCTAAGCTTTTTTCAAAAGCTTCTGAAAATTTTGCTCTTATTTTTTCTTCCACTTCTTTTGCTATTTCTGGATTATCCATTAAATATTTTTTAACATTTTCTCTTCCTTGTCCTATTCTTTCTTCATTATAGCTAAACCATGAACCACTCTTTTCTATTATGTCTAAGTTTACTGCTATATCTAGTATATTTCCTTCTTTTGATATTCCTTTTCCATATACTATATCGAATTCTGCCTCTCTAAATGGTGGTGCTACTTTATTTTTTACTACTTTTACTCTTGCTCTATTTCCTACTACTTCTCCATCTTGTTTGATGTTTTCTATTTTTCTTATGTCTAAACGTACTGATGCATAATATTTTAATGCTCTACCTCCTGCTGTTGTTTCAGGGTTACCAAACATAACTCCTACTTTTTCTCTTAATTGGTTAATAAATACTATACAGCATTTTGATTTGTTTATAGCTCCTGCTAATTTTCTTAACGCTTGTGACATTAGCCTTGCTTGTAAACCTATATGTGAGTCTCCCATGTCTCCATCTATTTCTGCTTTTGGAACTAGCGCTGCTACTGAGTCTATTACTATTACATCTAATGCTCCACTTCTTACTAGTGCTTCTGCTATTTCTAATGCTTGTTCACCTGTATCTGGTTGAGATACTATTAGGTTATCTATATCTACTCCTAAATGTTTTGCATATACTGGGTCTAATGCATGCTCTGCATCTACGAAAGCTGCTTCTCCACCCATTTTTTGTGCTTCTGCTATCATATGAAGTGCTAGTGTTGTTTTTCCTGAAGATTCTGGACCATAAACTTCTATTATTCTTCCACGTGGAATTCCACCTATTCCTAATGCTATGTCTAAGCTTAATGCTCCTGTTGGTATAGCTTCTACATTCATTGCTTGGAATTCTCCTAATTTCATTACTGAACCTTTTCCAAATTGTTTTTCTATTTGCCCTAATGCTGCTTCTAATGCTTTCATTTTTTCTGAATTTTGATTACTCATTTATTTTTCCTCCTAAAATTTTGTTTTCTAAACCTTTGTTTGTTTTATTATACCGTATTAATTTTTTTTGTCAAGTATTTTTTAAATTTTTTATTATTAAATATTTTTTACTGTAGGGGCTTAATCGGTTAGGAATACCTATAAGAATTTACCGAATTACGCCCTCTTTCTTTTATTTTATTTAATCTTTAGATTGTCTCTATCCCAATTAATTGGATTATATCTTATATATTTTATAATTTCTTCTTTTTCATTTTCATCTCTAATAATATGTTCATAATAGTTTCTTTGCCATACTATTATCTTTTGTTCCTTATTTATTTGTTTTGTTGTAATTGATTTATATGTTGATATTAAATCTTTTAGATTCACTATTTTGTCATATTTTATTTCAATAATCATATGTATATGATTTGGCATTATTATATAATTATCTATTTCTATGCTTTTATTTTGTTTTATTCTACTTAATGTGTTTTCTGCTATTTCTCCATATTTTGATAATATTATTTTATCTTCTTTTATTTCACCAAATATATATCTTCTATCCTTTGAACATATTGTAATAAAATATTCTCCACATTGTGAATAATTATATTCTTTTAATCTTATTGTTTTTCTGTTTTTATTCATATTTTTCTCCTATTTTTGGGCGTAATTCGGTATTCCTCTTTGGTATTCCTCACCGATTAAGCCCCTACGGTATGAATAAATTATCTATTCTGTTACATCCTCGACCAACTATAAAAATTATAATAACTAAAGTAATTATTTGGTGTTAATTCTCCTGCTAGTTTTTGACTTCTTACTACAGTTGATTTGCTTCTATATAAGCTTAAAAATGGTAATTCATTATTATATATTTCTACAATTTTATTGTATTTTTCTTTTAATAAATTCTCGTCTTTTATATTTTTTACATCTGTTAAAATTGTATTTAACTCATCATTTTTATAATTTTGCAAGTTATTTTGTCCTAAGAATGTTTCTACATTTGGACTATAAGAATTATAAACTCCTGTTAATATCATTTGGTAATTTTTATTTTGTAAAATATTATTATATTGATTTGTAGATACTTTATTTATTGTTACATTTATTCCTATTTGTGCAAGCTGAGTTTTTATATTTTCTGCCACAGCTACTCTATTTACATCTTCTCTATTTACTGTTAAATTTAAGTTTATTCTGCTTGTCCTATAGTTTTCAGTTTTTTGCCATTTATTATTTTTATATTGCCACCCATCTTCTTGTAGTACCTTTTTGGCTTGTTCAGTATTATAGCTTGAACTTGAATTGTTATTTGTATATAAATAGTTGCCATAGTCTAAAGGAAAATCTGATACATAACAATTATTATTGAAAATTGTAGAAGTAATATTTGTTTTGTCTATACTATACCCTATTGCTTTCCTTACTTGCACATTTTTTAATATATTATCTTCACAGTTAAATGCTAAATAGTCAAATTCTCTTGCTTTAAATTCTGTTTTTGCATAACCTATTGTTCCAATATAATTCTCTAAATCATAATTTGATGTTGTAAATATATCTATATTTCCTAGCTTGAAACTATTATATATCTCACCTATTTCAGAAAATATTTTTATATCAATTGTCTCTATTTTTGCATTTTCATTTTCTTTGTTCCACCATTTTTCATTTTTCTCTAATTTAATATTACTACTATCTATTGAAGAAATTTTATACATTCCTGTTCCTATTGGCATTTTTGTTGATGTGTAAAAATCTTCTCCCATATAATAATTATTCGGTAATATTGGGAAAGTTAAATTATATTCAAAAAACGGTACTTCTTCACTTAAATTTATTTTTATTGTACTACTATCTATTATTTCTACACTTGATACTTTTTGAACATTATATGCATATACTGATGTACCCTCTTTTAGTCTATCTATTGTAAATTGTATATCTTTTGCTGTAAATGATGACCCATCTTGCCATTTTTTATTATTATCTATTTTTACTACATATGTTGTTTCTGATGTTTTTGAACATTCTGTTGCTAAGCACATTTCTATTTTATAATCTTTTGTTATATTTAATAATGGTTCAAATATTAATTTGTCAATATTTAAGACTTCTTTATTATTAGTTATTAGTGGATTTATATTATCAAAATTTGATATTCCAAGTCTTATATCTTTCTTTTCTACTATCTCTTGTTCAGTAGCTTGTACATTTTCATTGGTATTTTCTTTTCCTTTAAAATATATAGCATACACCGAATATATTATAATACATATTGCAAATATTATAAAAATATATTTAAAGAAATTTGATTTCATATTTAATCTCCTTATTTTATATTTGGCTTTCACTATAATATAAGATTTTTTATTTTTTTTCAAGTTTTTATTTGATATTATTGGATAATTTTTAAGATTTTAAAATTTACAGATACTTTAAAAATTCTTCTAATTCTATATTAGCCTGTTCTAAGATGCTTTTTAATGTTTTCCTAGCTATTTTTGAATGCATAGGAGCAATACGAATTCGATACTTCTCCATTCTATACATCTATCAGATGTCAGATATCAGATACACTTTTTTAGTATTTATATATTCTGATTTCTGACTTCTGACATTTAATTATTATTTTCTAGATTCCACTATAATTCTAATACCTGTTCTGTCTTCTCCTTCAACTTCTACTTCTGCAAATGCTGGTATACAAACTAGGTCTACACCTGCTGGTGCTACGAATCCTCTTGCTATTGCTACTGCTTTTACTGCTTGGTTTAGAGCTCCTGCTCCGATTGCTTGCATTTCTGCTTTGTTTTCTTCTTTTACTAACCCTGCTATTGCTCCTGCAACTGAATTAGGATTAGATTTTGATGAAATTTTTAAAACTTCCATTTTTTGCCTCCTATAATTTTATTTTTATTTGAATTACATATATATTTATAATACAAACCAAATAAAATGTCTAGTGTTTTTCTGGGAAAATATGGAAAAGTTTTCGCCTTATTTTTACTTTTTTCGTCATTTATTTTATATTAATTCTTTGTATAGATGTTACTCGACAATTCTCATCATTTATATCAAAAATACAGCCATTAAACATGCAATTTCCTTCTGCTAATTTGTATCTTTCTGGAAGTGATGTTACAAATCTTTTTACTGATGCTTCTATATCCATTCCTATTACTGAATTTATAGGTCCTGTCATTCCAATATCTGATATAAAGCCTGTCCCTTTATTTGTTATTTCTTCATCTGCAGTTTGTACATGTGTATGTGTTCCAAATATTGCGGTTACTCTGCCATCTAAATAATATTTCATTGCTATTTTTTCTGCTGATGCTTCTGCATGGAAATCTATTATTATTATATCAGCTTTTCCTTTTACTTCTTCTATAATATCATCTACTTTTGTAAATGGATTGTCTGATTGTACTCCCATTTCTGTTCTACCTATTAAGTTTATAACACATATTTTTTTATTTTTACATTCATATATATTATATCCTTTTCCTACTACTCCCCTTGAATAATTAGCTGGTCTTAAAAGTTTTTCATCATCTATAAATGTAAAAATATCTTTTTTTCCCCAAGTATGGTTTCCCATTGTTACACAATCAATGTTTAATGCTTTTAAATTATTAAATATTTGAGTTGTAATTCCCATTCCTCCTGCTGAATTTTCTGCATTTACTATTACAAAATCTATATTATTTTCTTTTCTAAAATTTGGTAAAATTTCTTTTAGTTTTTTTACTCCACTTTCTCCTACTAAATCTCCTACTGCTAATACTCTCATAGTTCTATTCCTCTTTCTAATTTGATTTTTATTAATAAATATTTTTAAAATAATTTATCTTTATAAATTTCTGCTTGGTGCAACATATGTCCTATGTTACCTTCTCCTGCATATTTATCTATGTCAAAAAAGTTCTCATTTTTGTCTACCCAATAAAGTTTGTTTACTTCTTCTTGTAAAATTACATCTTTATCTAGTATTCCCGCATAAACTTCTAACTCCATATCTGACATTTTATATTGAAAATTCATAATATGTGTTAATTTAATATCATTATTTGTTATACCTGTTTCTTCTTGTAATTCTCTATATGCTGCATGTAATTCCTCTTCATTTTGTTCTACTTTGCCACCTACTAAATTAAACTTTCCTTTATATGGTTCTTTCTCCCTCTTGCACATAAGTATTTTTGTACTTTCTTTATTATATACTAATATTACATTTAATTTTTTCATTTTATCTCCTTGTTTTTTGTACTTTTTAAATTATAACATAAAATTAAGGTTAATATCAATATTATTATATATACTCATTACATTACTTAATTAATTTTATTTTTCTTAAATCTATAATATCACTTTCACACTCACCTGTTCCTATTAATGTAACTGGAGTATTAGTTTCTTGTTCTATTCTATTTATAAATTCAATTACTTTTTGTGGAAGTAAATTATAATCTTTGCATTTATATGCTTTCCAGTCAATATATTGTGCAAAATTTAACACTATTTGAGTTGGTCTATTAATCATAACATTGTATTTTAGTCTTTCCCAATTCATTTCAAAAACTCTTCTTACTTTTTTCGTTACAGTTGTATATTCTTTTAAATCTATATTACATCCACATCTTTTTTTAATTTCTTCCCATGTAATTTCATTACTTCCTGCATAATCACCACTATAAATATCTTCGCCAATATTAGTTTTATTACTTATTCTTATAGGATATGGTCTTATAATCATATAAATATCTTTTACTTTAAATGGGCTACAACCACTATCTGCTAATAACTGACTCGCACTACACATTCTACTTGTTACATTTGGATAATCAAGTCCATAATTTATGTCTAAATCTTGTCCTTGCGCTCCTTCTATTAAAATAGGCTCTTTACACTCATTTATCATTTTTGCAGTATCTGTTATTTCAATACTATCTTGCAAATCGTTTGGTATATTATTTATATAATCTTTTGCCAAAATAATACCTGGTTTTCTTATAATTTTTTCAGCTTGTGCAACTCCACATCCTTTAAAAGTTGAACCACTCTTAATTGTTCTTTTTTCTTCTTCACGATGTTTTTCTAAAATAATCATTGCTCTTGGATTGATGTATATTTTTCTTTCTCCAATAATATCTTTATATTTTCTTATTTCTTCAAATAGTATTTCTGGTGTAATAATACAACCCGCATTTAAAACTAATTTACAATTTTTTCTTAACATTGCCATAGGTATATGGCTAACTATAATCTTTTCATCATTATCACTTACATATGTATGACCTGCATTACTAGACCAATTGTTAGTAGATATATCAAAATAATCATTTTTAGATAAATATCCGCAAATTTTTCCTTTTCCACAACTTCCTGCTTGGCCATCTATTACTATTGTTATATTTTTATCATTCATAATTAATTCACCTTTTTTTCTTTTTATCATATTACATTTTTACGTAATTTTCAATGTTTTATGAATATTTAATAATAGCTTGTATATAATTTTATTAAAATAAATTTATGGAGGTTTTATATGAATATTGAAAGAGTTAATCAAATTATAAAAAATAAGGAAATTTTAGATATATATTATGATGATCGTCCTATTTGGATTCAAGAATTGAATAATAATGTTGCTAGAATTGGTTTTTTAGATGGTCAAGCTGAAAAAGATGTTTTTGTTGAAGAATTATATGAGGATGAATAGAATTTCAACAAAGGGCGAAATTCGGTATTCCTATTAGGTATTCCTTACCAATTTAGCCCCTAAGGTTTAAATTAATTTTTTTCTATATAATCAAAATAGCAAGTTATTTACAATTTATTTAGATAACTTGCTATTTTTTGTATATATTTATAAATTTTGTCAATTATAATATTAGGTGGTGATTATAATGACAAGTAAAGAACTTTTATATGTTGAGGACGCTTTAGGACATGAAAATTTTATGAAATCATGTGCTACTAAAACATCTAGCAAACTAACAGACCCTACTCTTTCTAATTATATAGGAAGTTTAGCACAAAAACATACTGATTTAGCAAACAAGTTTTTAAATTTATTATAAAATGTAAGGCAAAAAATAATTTATGCCTTATGGAAGGAGTGAAAAATATGGAAGATAAAGATTTGATGGAAAAAGAATTATTAATTATTAAAGGCGTATGTGATTTATATCTTCATGGAACTATTGAATCTTCTACTGCTGAAGTACACATGGCTTTTAAAGATGCTTTAAACGAAAGCTTAGATATTCAAAATAAAATTTATAATTTAATGAAAGAAAAAGGCTGGTATACAACTGATACTGCAGAACAAACTAAAATTGATGCTGTTAAGCAAAAGTTTGCTGCACAATAAAAATGACGCAAAAGGGACAGATGACGCATTGGAAAACGTCCCCAATGCGTCATTAATTATTTATAAAATATCCATTTGTTCTGTATAAATCATATCGTTCTCTTGCTAATGCTGTTAAATATGTTTTTCGCAATAGTGTTATATCTTTATTGTATTTTTGATATTGATTTGATTTTACATCAAATTTTTGTAAGTTATTTGATATTATTCCATTTATATCATATGTTTGTGCTGCATTTACTATACAATTATAACATTTGCTAGCATATTGTGGATAATAGTATCTTTCATCTCCTTGGCTTATTACTACTGTTTGCCTTTCAAAATCTATTACATTATATGCTCCTATTATTTCATAATCATTATTATCTATTAGATCTGTACAGCCTGGTAAATGTACTTCTGTTATATTGTTCTTTTTTGATAATATATGTATTGAATTTTGAGTTACCACTTCTTCATTTTTATTATTTGTTACTATACAATAACTATTAAAGTATTTCGCTTTTATTGGTATTCCTTGCATAAATACAGATAATGATATATTATTTAATATTTTATCCCAATCTATTTCCGTAAATATTGGCATTTGGAATTCATACATTGAGCTTGAACCTGCATTATAATTTGCTATTGCTGTAGATAAATTTGTTTCTATACTTTTTCTTATTACACTCATTCTATGCTCATTAAAACTTGAACCTTCAAGTAGTGGGTCATTGTTTTTATTAAAATCAAATATATTTTCATTTCCTGTACTTGTAGCAAAATTTGTTATTTTGTTTCCATTATTATCTACTGCGTGTTCTTCTTTTATTGAAGTTAGTCCATATTGTCTTAATCTTTCTGAAAATGCCTTTGCCTGCGCATAATATTCTACTGCACTATTACTATATAAATGTCCATTCTCTGTCATAGTTTGTACATATCTAAGTTCTGTTATTTCATCATCTCTTAATACTTTTCCTTCATCTGATAGATATTCCTTTTTATTATTTTTATAATAGAAATATCTATTTTGTCCATTTTCTTTATATATCTTTTGATTATTATATTTTACATATTCATAGCTTGTAGGGTTTATTGCTATTCCGTTTTCGTTAATTACTACTAATTGTTCAGTTAATATCTCTTTTTCTATATTTACTCCATCATATGATATTTTTGTAGGATACTCTTTTCTATATGAACCTTTCACATAAGATACTATATTTTCTACATTTCCTACTAAATTTGCATTTATTACATAGCCTGAATCTGTTACATATTTTCCATTTATTTTGCCATATATTGTTATACTATTGTCTAATGTATAATTTACTACAAAGTCATAATTGCTTCCATATATATATCTGCATGAGTAATATATGTATGGTTTTAAACCATATTGATATTGATTTATTGTGTAATTAAAATATTTTCCATATATATAATATCCATCATACATTGTATATAGCATTGCTGGTATGTATTCTTTTAGTGTGTCTTGGTCATAGCCACTTGCTCCCATTGAAGTTCCTAGTGAATTGTAAAATGTTGCTACTGATGCTTCTATGTCTCTTATTTTTGAGTCACTTATGCTTGAATATTTGTTGTTTATGGTATTTAGTTGAAATGCTTTTATTGCATCATGTGTTGCATCTTGTAACTTTTTGTTGTATCCGAGTTTGTAAATATATGGTGTCTATTTGCGACTGTATATATTGACCTACTACTAATGATATTGGTAATATTATAATTACAAATATTATGGCTAAGTGTTGTAATTTCATTATTCTTTCCTTTCTTCAATTTGTAGGGGCTTCATCGGTGACGCAAGCTTTAGAGGAATACCGAATGACGCCCTCTTTATTATGAATACCTTAAAAAATCTATTATTTATAAATTTCCTTTTATAATATTTTTGTTAAAGTAATCCTTTGAAGTATGGGCGTCATTCGGTAATTCTTACTGGTATTCCTTACCGATGAAGCCCTACAATGTTTTCTCAATTATGAAATAAAAGCTAGACTAGAAATTAGAAAATTTAAATTTCCAACCTCTAACATCTAACTTCTAAAATCTTAATATTCTATTTGCTACCGTTTACAGTAACTATTCCTGCGTTTTGGGCAGTTATTTGGTATGTATCGTTTCCTGATATTTGATAGAAAAAGTTCTTTAATATTTGAGATATTGTTTGGTTAGTGTTTCTTACTGTTACTGAAACCATATCTCCTTCTTTTAAAGTTATTCTTTTATCTTTATCTAATTTTTCTTCAACTTGACTTGTATATAAGTTATAATATAAGTTTTCTCCTATTTTTGTCATTTCTGCTTGTGTAGTTTTAACGCCAGGATTTTCATCTAATATTTGTAATTCTATATCTACATCAAATGAATTACCTGTTGAAGAAATTGTCTCTAGATATTTATCGTAGTCATCTGTTGTAAGCTTTCCTGTTGTTCTTACATTATCAACAAAGTCTGTTGTTGCTGTTTGAACTGCAAGTTCTGATATATCATCTGTTCTTTCAGACATTGCCATTAATGGAAAAACAAACATTAGAACTGCTGCTAGAAATATTGCTATTATTGTTATAAAGCTATCTCCCATTTTTTGTTTCCTCCTTAATTATTTGTTATTAGTGTAAATATTATCATTCTTTTAGATTTTTCCTTTGTTAAACTACCTGTAGTGCTTTGTGTTGTTTGTGAGCTATTATATTTGTATTCTTGTATTGTTTCAACAAATTTAGCATTTTTATATTTTTCAGTAAATCCGCCTAATCCAATATTTTTTCCATATTCTATATATGTAGAATTATTATTTGGGTTATAATAGGTTTCCCCTGATAAAAAACAGTCTAAATTGTTTTTTATTCTATCATTACTACCTGTCCATGGTTCGTGCCTTAATGTTTCTTCATCTAAGTCAAAAGAAAATATTTGCTCATTAGGTTTCTCAGTCCCATACTTATTTTTCATTAAAGTATTATACGAACTTTGCCAATTTCTATTTGCTTTAGTAGTATATATTGGTAAATACTCCCAATTAGAAATTTCACCATTAGCTTCATTATAATTTCCTTTTTTAAATACTACTGTATAATTTTCTTTATAATATTTATATAATGTTGGAATTACTGTTTCCAAACCTACTATTCTGTTCTCGGCTTGTCTTCCTTTACTACCTTGGTATTCATAATAGTTTGTTTCATCTTTAGTGTATAATATAATATCTGCAGTTTGTTTTGCATTATTAAATGCCACTATTGAAACTGTTAGTGCTATTACTAATACCATTACTGAAAAAGCCATTATTAAAGCGTGTGTAGCATTCTCCATAATTTTCTACTTTCTAAAATATTATTCTGTTACTGTTCCTGCTGAAGTACCTTTTGCATCTTCTATTGTTATTGTGTCAATTAATCCACTTTTTTTCTTATCATATGTACATGTAACATTATAGTATTTTCCATTTCCTATTTTTGATCTTATTTTGTCTATTTCTGTAGCATCTGTAACTGTTTCGCTACCATATGTTAATGATATTTCAAATGAGTCTTCTCCATCTGCTGTTAAATTATTATTTCTAATATCACCACATAATGCTTTTACATCTGTACCTCTTTTATTATCTCCTATGTTAGCTTGAAATCTTGAGTTTGTTGCTTCTACTATATCTTTATCTAAATTCACTCTTCCTATTACCCCTTGTGCTTGGGTGAATACTAACATACCTAACCCTATAATTAAAATTGCTAATAGTATAGCTCCTGCTATAATTAATGCTTTTGATGCATTTTCCATAATAAATTCCTCCTTTGTTTTTATTAAGAACACATTTTTTATGTTCTCCTATATTTTATATTAGAGGTTGGAAGTTGGAGGTTGGAGGTTGGATTTTTTAGGTAATTTCTTCGAAGTATTTACCCTATATTCCAACTTCTAACTTCTAACTTCTAACTTCCTATTTAAAATTAATAACTAAATTTGTTCAAACAATAAATATTTTATATTGTTTGTTTTTTCATGATAAGTTTTTTGCACACATTTGAATGAAAATGCTCCATAGTTTGATCTAAATTGTTCTGAGCCTATTCTTCCTATGCTTTCCATTGAATATGTATTATCTGATTCTGTGAATTTTACTTCTATTCTTATTGATGTTGTTTCATTTTCTTTATATAAGCCCTTATCATCTTTTAATATATTATTTTTTTCATTACTATTTATAGCTTTGTTTATTAGTGTTATAAGTGATGTGCCTAATATTTCATTTTGAGTAAAGTTTTCATATTCTTTGTTTATTTTCCTTGTTTCTGCAAGCTTTATATTATAACTGTTATATTGATAGGTTACTACTGCTATAATAGTAACTACTAAAAGTATTAGTATTATTAATATTTTTTTCATATTACATGTTCCTTTATATTATAACATTTTTATTATTTTTTTGCAAATGTATATTTTTCCTTTTATTTATTTTTTCTTTCATATTTATCTATATACACTTCATTTACTTTTTTTGAATTATTATCATAATTAATTTGTACAATTTTATAATAATATTTTGAAACTACTTCACCATTTATTTTTATTAGTTCATCTGATTGTTCTTGTAATAATTCGTTTAATTGTTGTTCTGTATATTTTTCTAAACTTTGTTTTGTTTTTGTTAACCTAACTTTTATATATGCTGTATTATTTTCGTTTACTTCTTGCTCTATATTAGTTTTGCGAGCCAAGTTTGCAAGTGTAACTACATCATGTGCTGTAAGCTCTATATTTTCATTATAATATTTTAAAAATTGACTGTTAAATTCTGCTATTTTGTTGTTTTCTATTTGGGTTGTTATATCTCTACTAAAACCTCCGAAAGGACCTAAATAGAGCTACACCAACTGAAATAATCATTACTCCTAACAAAACACTAGCTGCCATAATTAAAGCCTTTGATGCGTTCTCCATCTCTCTCCTTTCCCACGCGTTTCACGCATGTACTATTCACTATTCATTATTCATCATTCACTATTCATTAAAGTAAGTTCTTCAAAGTACGGACGAGCGATTGCAAAGCCCCTACAATTCTTTTACGTTGCCTATAAATCAAATAAAAATTGCTGTAATTAGAATTTGCAGAGTAGCCACAGCGGTTTTGTATATCTTTTTCTGTGCTTCAAGCCTTCGAAAAAGTATATACAAAACGCAAGCGACGTGGCGGTTAATTTTAAATATTACAATTTATATGTATTTTTATTTTATTTCTTCAAACTGCATTAAGCTTATTCTTGCTGTTCCCTTGTCATATTTGAATTCTATTGCTCTAAATGTTTTGCTTTTAAGCTCTGTTAATGCTGATTTATATTGCAAATAACTTTTATTTTTTGCTTTTACTTCTTGTAATTTTTCACTACCTACTAAGTCTTCTAATTGATTATCCCTCATTCCAGATAATGCGGAAATTGTTTTTCCTGAATATTTTTCTTTTCCTAAGTCTGATACCTTCTTTTCTAGATTTTGCGATATATTATTTAATTCTTGTGCATTATATGTTTTCTTGCTATCTATTAGTTTTTCGCCATTTGGTGAAAGTCCTGTTTGGAATTTTACGCTTGTTTCTACTTTAGAATATCCTTCTTCATCACTTTCTCTTATATTATAGTCTACTACTTTATTTGCAATTGATAATATATCACTTCCATAAAGGTTATCTCTATAATATACGTCATATTGTTTATTGAATTCTGATATTTGTTCTGATATATCTACTTGGTGATTTGCATTTTGGAATTCTTTTATATTGTTATAAAATACTACAAGTAATGATATTACTAAGATTGCTATTAAAACGCTTCCTGCAATTATTAGTGCTTTTGAGGCATTTTCCATTTTTTATCTCCTTATTAGAGGTTGGAAGTTGGAGGTTGGAGGTTGGATTTTAGGTAATTTCTTCGAAGTCCTACCCTATTTTCCAACTTCCAACTTCTAACTTCTAACTTCCATTTTTTAACTTGACATACTATTAAATGAGGTTGTCATGCTTGTTAAGCCTATGAATACTAGTGGGATGATTAGGTAGCCTACGAATAGTAGTACCATTGGTGCAAAACCAATTACTTTTCCTATCATACCTTTTCTTGAAATTAATCTTTCATTTGATTCTTTACGTTTTGCTTGGTAGTAATCTCTTTCTGTATCTAATTCATCAAATGCATCTTTTATTGGTATTTTTTCAACTGCTGCTTGCATACTTTCTATTATACGAATGAAGTCTTGATATGTAACATCTTCTTTCATTGCTTCTAATGCTTCCCAAGGTCCTGCTTCATAGTTATTTATACATTTAGAAAGTGGGTCTTTGAATATATTTGCATATCTCTCAAGCCATTCTAGTATAATTTCTACATTTACCCTTTCTATTCTCATAAGCATTAGTATAATTGTTTGGAATTGCATTACTTCATCTTCCATTTCAAGCCTTCTCATTTTTGTTTGGAACTTTAACATCCATATTGGTGCCATATATGCTACCATTGCAAGTACCATAGCTCCTAATATTTCTGTCCAAGCTATATATTCACTATTTATTGTTGAAATCTTTTTCATTATTCTTTCTGCTGCTACTTTTCTGTCACCATCTGTGCTATCTACATAGTCCTTATTTACTTTTCCTTGAGTCATTATTTTTGTTATATCTTGTACTTTTAAATCAGATTTATTTTTAAAGTATTCTATATATTGATTATCTGACTTTGTTACTTCCATTCCTTTTCTTCTATCTTTTTCTGCCATTGTTCCTATAATATCATAGGTTACTGTTGGGTCTGTATATACATTATTTATTACTATGCTATGTAATCTACCAAATAGCATAACTGAAAGTACAAACGTTGCGATGCAAAGTACTATTCTATTAACATATACCCATTCTAGCTTATCTTTACTTGCTGCATCTTTCATTAATGTTCTTAGTTTTCTGTCATCTTTTGTTCCTTCTTTTTGCATAAATAGGTCTACAAATTTTTTCACAATTTTTATTCTGTATAATTTTTCTTGCCATGGATTTTCAGTATTTTTTGTGTTCATATTTGTAGAGCCATTATCTTTTAATTTTCTTGTTAATATATAACATACAAAAGTTGCTAATAATATTAATATTTGTACTATCATTCCATTTTTGCCATTATAAAAACTTTCAGTAAAACTAAATTGCCCTACTGCCCAGTTTTTTATTGGCTCTAAACATAGCATTGGAACTATTGCTATTACTGATAAACTTTGAAATACATAGTCTAATTTATCTCTTTTTAATATTTCTAATTGCATTTCTTGTGTAATGTTATTTAAGTTTTTTAAATATAATGATGCTCCATCTACTTTTCTATCACCAAATTCTTTTGTCAAATATGAAATTCCTGCAAATTCTTTTAAATAACTATTTGGTGCTACATCATAATATTTTTCTAATTCAGATTCTGGGTCGTCTGATATCAAAACTTCATATATTTTTTCTGCTTGTCTTGCCATTTCTGGGTTATCGTCATCTTGTGCTGTTTGATATATTGCTTCTTCTACCATATTAAACTCATGGTATGCATGCCTAATTTCTGAGAAGAAGTTTATTTGTTGTTTTAACAAGTTGTTGTCAATTTTATCTACCATTCCATCAATAATAGTGTCCATTAAAAATACTTCAAATATTAATAATATTGACATTAATAGCATATTTTTATGTGTTAAAGCTATTATTGCTATTGTTACTGGTATTACTATTAAAAATGTTCTGGTTAATATTTTTGAAGCTTGAAGTCTTGTTAGGTATTCGTCATCTATATTTACTATTTCAAGTCTTCTTCTTAATTTTAATATGTATCTTTTTATAAAAGGTGTTTTTAAATAAAATAAATACAATTTTTGATACATAATTTCTGAAGAGTATTTTGATTTTTTGGTTCCTTGTTGTAAGCTGTTTATATATTGTTTTTCTTTGTTGTTTCTTTGCAATATTAAGTATATTACTATTATTACTGCAAGTAAGCCTACAATGCCATAAATTAAGTATTTTAACATTTGGGTATTCATTTTATTTTTCACCTCTTTCTTTTTGGAGGTTAGAAGTTGGAAGTTGGAGGTTGGATTTTAGGTAATTTCTCCGAAGTATTTACCCTATATTTCCAACTTCTAACTTCTAACTTCTAACTTCTGTTTTTGGTTTTCTTCCACGTTTTTTTGTTTCTTTCTTTTCGTTGTGGCGTTTTGCTTTTGTTGTCCAGTGTTTTTCTATGAATTTTGTGAATTCTTCTGCGTCTGTTTCGTCCATATTGTTTAACATTTCTTTTATGTTTGTGTCTGATATTTTATTGGTTAATATGTATTCTCCATCATGGTATTCTAATATATTTACATATTTATATAATTCTCTGTTTGTTGATTTTGTAAAGTAATATGTAGCATTATCCATGAATTTATCCATTTTTCCTTCTAATGTTTTTTCTTTTCTATGGTCAAAGGTATATTCGTTTTTATCTTCTATTGGTATACATTCAGTAACTCTTTCTACATATCTTTTTCCTCTAAAGTTTTTTGCTAAGTGTATATCAAAGTTTAATACTGAAACTACTTGTTCTTCTGCTGTTCTTTCATTTTTGAATACACCAGCTCTTAACATGGAGTTACGTAGTGCTGTTACTAAGTCTGGGAAAGTTTTTGCATGGTGAGTAAATAGTGTGAATTTTGATGCAACTTGGGCTGATTGTATCATCCAAGATGCAACTGGGTCTGTTGCAACCTCTCCAATTATATTAACAGAACCATCTGTTTTCTTTTGAACATCCAAACAATCTTGTCCAGATACTGTTTCTGTTTCTCTCATTGATAAAATATTTCTTGTTGGATATATTTTTCTTAAGTGTAACTCAAAAGCAGTTTCTGTAATACGTAGGTTCATTGTTTCATATATATTTTCTATCATTCCCATAAGAAGTGTTGTTTTACCACAACCTTGCTCACCAGTAATTGATGTTATTCTTGCTCCTTTTACTAAATATTTTAGTAATTCTATTGATTCATCTGCTCCTGGTTCATTTTTAAACCATTGCTCTAAAGTTGAACGTTTTACGTCAAATTTTCTTACGAAAAATGCCCATGTTTCAGACATACTTGGTCTTACTACAACTACACGAGACCCGTCTTTCATTTCATTGATTTTATATCCGTTTGTATCTGATAATTGTCCTGGGTTATTGTATTTATAAATATTTTGACATACTCTTTTTAGTTCCGCTTCTGTTCCAAATGATAAAAATGCTAAACGTATTGATTTACCTTGGAACATTATCCAAATACTATCACAGGCTCTAGGTACCTTGTGATCTACTATTTGAGTTAAATAGTCTCCATCTGCTTGTGCTACTTGGCTTAGGAAACTTTCTGGAAGTCCTGATACACCACCAGAAATACCATCTATGTTCATATCTCTTATTTCATCTATTGAACTATAACCTTTATAGTGTTGGTATATTCTTTGTACTACTACATGTAGTTTATCTTGGAAAGAAAGTACAAAGTTTTCTTTCTCAAATATATCACTAATTTCTTCTTCTGTTATTACATAGCAAGGTTTTGCTTCTCCTGCTACATATTTTAACCTTGCTAAATCATATTTTTTTATAATCTCTGTTAAAGCTTCATATCCGAATTCTTGCTTATACATGTATAGTATAATATCAAATTTATCTTGTGCTGTTAACAATGATGGAACATCAAATGGAATTGCTTTTGATACATTTATTTCATCTACTCCATATTCCTTTGCCAATAAATCATATATTAATTCTTTAACATATTTTTTATCGTTTACATCTCCATATGTACAACCTTTTAGAGCCTTTTTTAATTCATATTTTTTACTTTTTCTTCTTTTTAGTTCTTCTTCTGAAAGCCCTATATCATATAAATTTATTTTTGTTATTTCATCTAATCTCTTCTTAACAAATGCTGTCATTTTTTCTAGTGTATATGTTTTATCGTCAATATGTACTTGTTCTTCTACTTTTTCATCTTGCTTCTTTTTTAATTTATAAGCAATTAAAATTCCAGCACCTATTAATACTAATATTATCATGAAAATATTGAATAAGTTCATTTTAGGCTCCTTTCTTTACTCTATCTTGTTTAAGTTTCTGACGGGGACACATCTTTTCCTATGGTATTCCTTAAAGGATAAGATATGTCCCGCGCCGGGTGTTTGGTTCTTTAAATTTATCCTGCGCCGGGTTTCTCGCATTATTTATTGTTTTAATCTTAGTTCTTGTATTTTGCTTAATAGTACTTTTGACATTCTATCTACTTCTTGTATTAGCACTCCGTTTCTATCTTCTGTGTCTGCATTTCTTAATCTTAGGAAAAATTCTGCCACTTTTCCTTCTGAGCAACTTTCGAAAAATAGAGTGTTATATGGTATTGCTAAAACGTCATTTTTCATTCTTAAATATCTTGATATATTTTTTACATTGTATTTTGAAAATCTATCATATCTGCCTATATTTAATAATACATTATTGTTTTTAAAGAAATTGTTTTCTTCTTTTAATGTATAGAATTCATCTATTATCTGTAATTTTTGTGTGATGTTTACAATTATTACGTCTGCTATTTCTAGAATATGATTTGCTTCTTGTTCGTCCATCTTTTTTGAAATATCTACAAAAACTAAATCATAACTTCTATTGGCAACTTGAAGTATATCTGGATACATTTTTGCTATTTCTAAATATTCACTATATACTTTAGTAGTTGGAGCACATAGAATGTCTAACCTATCATTAAAAATTACTTTACTATAGTTTGATACAATATTAGGTGTTGTTTTGTTACTTTTTATTATTTTAACCAGACCTTCAATTCCAGCTTCTAGGCTTACTACCTGTTCACTTTCAGTAATTTTTTTTATAAATGATGTTTCTTTTTGTAAATTCCAATAGCATTTTTCTAAAGTGTCATCTTTAAAATTTGTACTAACGTTTAATATTTTAAAGTTATGCTCTATTGCCATATATGTAGATAATGCTACCATAGATAATGTTTGACCTGTTTCTCTTTTTTCATCGCTCCAAAATGCAACTATTGCCATTTTATTTTTCCTTTCCTTATTCTTTAGAATTTTTATTTAAGTATTTCTTTGAAGAGAGGACGAGCTATGCTCGCCCCTACAATTATTTTTTGGTTCATCGTAGGTTGCGAACCCTGCAACATTCTTTTCGTATATTCTTAATGTTTTATATGCCTTTTTCTACTTTTTTGAATGCTTTTTTTATTAATGGGTAATTTTCTTGCCCTATTATATCTCCTACTATGTATAGTAGTCCTTCTTTATATTGATTTGTAAGACCTTTTAGTTTTATTTTTGCCACTCTTTGGTTTTTATATATAACTGTTTGGTCTCCAAGTTCAAATGGTAAAAATATCATTTCATTGTTCCATGTAATGTTACTATCTTTGGCTAAAAAGTTTAAATAATCATTTTCTTCTTTTGTAGCTTGTTTTGTAAACATTACTTTTGTAGCTAAAACATTAGATTGTATTCCACTTATAGATTCAATTCCTCTTCTTATTGAATACATATCAAATGAAGTTGTAAAGTATATTTTTTCACTATTTTCTATATTAAAGTTCATTACACTTCCTGCTGTATCTGTATCTATTAAAACTATATCATATGGAAGTTCTTCGGCTAGTGGTATTCCTAAATATCCTTTTATATCTTCAATTGTTTTTAAGCCTACTGCTATATCTATACCTTCAAATTCTGTTACATATGTTCTTGAAGGTTCAATAGTTGGTACTATATATCTGGCTTTTTGCATAATTGTGCCATCTACTACTAATACTTTTTGACCTAATTCAACTAGTATTTTTGATATATATAATAAGAAATCTGTTTTATCGTATGCTCCAATGAATCCTATTTTTCTCACTTTCGTATTTCCTTTCTTTTAATATCCACCTAATGAATCTAGGTAAGATTGTCTTTGTTCTCTTGCTTTTGTTATTTCTTCTTGAACTCCACTTTCAACATTTTGTTTTCCTTCTGCTGAATTAGCATTTATTGAATTTACTATGTTTCCTCTTATTACTCCTGAGTTATTATTATATCTTGCAAATAATTCATTTTTTGCAACTGTAACTATGTTTGGATCTGCATTCATAAGTGTTACAACTTCATTGCTTGGTAAATATGTAGGTGTTGCACCTTCTTGCATTCCTGGTTCTGTATATTTTGTTACATATAGCTTTGAACCTGGAACTAAGTATGATTCAACTATTGCATTGCTCATTAATAAAATTTCTTGTTCTGCAACATTTATTCTTATTGTATTCAATGAATCTGTTCCATTTATTTGTGGTATTTCAACTCTTTTTTTAGATATAACTATATAATCTGTTCCGTTTGGTAGCCTTAAACGAATATCTATATAATCATCATTTTCTATTTGTGTTGGAAGCTCTACTGTATTATATTCTTGAGTTCTTAAATCATTTGTTGTTTGAGTGTTTGTTTCATCTAACATATTTTCTGTAAGCACCATACCTGCTTTTAATTCTATTCTTGCTATTGTTTCTTCTGTTAATTTATTAATATCGGCAGTATTGCTTGGTACTGCATCTTTTATTACTGATATAGTTTTTAGGTCTGAAACACTTACTTTTTCTCCTGATTTTATATCTTTAGAAACAACATATACTTTCTTCATATTTGCTTCTTGCTGTTTTATTTGTGTATTTAATTTATTTAATTGCATAAATAGTATTGCTATTATACTTCCTGTTATTAATAATGTAACTAAAACTCCTATTAATAGGTAATTATTTGCCTTTCTTTGCATTGGATTTGTTGCCATATATATTTCCTCCTTAATTATAAAACAAAATAATATTACTTATTTCATTTTACTACAATTTACTAGCTAAAACAACATATTTAGATAAGTGTAATGCAAAAATAATGTTGTTGTAATATTATTGTAATAAAATAAAAATGAGTCAAAAGGGACGGGGTAAATTGGCACTCCTTGATGTGCCAATTTACCCCGTCCCTTTTGACTCATTTTTATTTTATATATTCACTTGGATTTAGATATTTGTTATCTTTTAATATTTCAAAATGTAAATGTGGCTCGTCTGCTATTTCAAATGCTGCTGTATTTCCTACGGTTCCTATTGTTTGCCCTTGTTTTACTTTTTCGCCTTCTTTTACGAATTCAGCTGTTAAAAGATTAGAATATATACTTACATAACCATTTGTGTGTTCTATTACTATTGTAATTCCATATCTCGGATCATTTTTTATAGATTTTATTGTTCCTTCACTTGAAGCTTTTACTATGCACGCTTTTTCTGCTTTTATATCAATTCCATTGTGTGTTACCCATTCTTTTAAAGTTTCTGAATAAATTAAGTTTTCACTTGCAAATTCTTTTATTATATCTCCTTCAACTGGTTTTACAAATGTTGGATCTTTTATTTCTTCTTTTTTAACTTCTTCTTTCTTTTGCTCTTGTACTTTTGTTTCTACCGCCTCATTTGTTTTCTTTTCTGTTTGGTTTTCTACATTTGCTGTATTTACTGCTATCTTTTCAGTATTTTCTTGTTCCTCTTTAACTTCATTTACGTTTTTACCTATTGGGTTACTTGCCTCATGTAATGTATTATCTGTTTGAGTTCCAATATCAGTTATTTTTTGTGTTAAATCTCCTGAATTTTTATTTAAAGCATTGCTATAAACTACATATGTTATAACAAATGTTAAAATTGCAAGTATTACTACTGCTATTGAAATATAGATTAACTTTTTAGTTTCTGTTTCCTCATTAAAATTTCTAGTTCTTCTATTATTTCTCATTATAACTCCTCCTTGTTTTTTGGTATGTAAAACATTACCTTATTTATTTAGTTAGAGTATTTCCTCTTTTGTCAATTTTATACATATTATAAATAATATCTCTACATATTTACGATTTCCACCCCTGTATAAAAATGCTTTATAATTTCTTCATAATTGTTCCCACTTTTTGCCATACTATCTGCGCCAGTTTGACTCATTCCTACTCCATGTCCATAGCCTGTTACTTTAAATTTTATATTTTCTCCTTCTATTGTAATTATGAAATTTGCAGATTTTAAACCTAATATTGTTCTTACTTCAACACCACTTAATTCTAAGTTACCTATTTTTACTTTTTTAACTCTATTGCCTTCTGTGTATTCTAGTATTTTTATGCAATCTGCTGAATTAAAATCTATTTCAAAATTAGCATGTTTTTCTTTAATTTTATCTATAAAATTTTGCTTTGTAAGAGTTACTTCTGAACTATATTGAGAATATGTATCTTCTCCTGAAGTTTCTACAGATTGAAGGTATGGATAACCTGTACCTCCCCATACATTTGCTGTTGTTTCTGTTGCTCCTCCACTATTTGAATGAAAAAATGCATTTATTGGAGCTCCTTCATATGTAATTATTTTGCCTTGTGTGGAATTTACTGCTTCTACTATTTTGTCCCAATTAGATTCTCTTAAAGGTTCATCCCACTTTGCTAATCTATCTTCTTTTGTTATCCATGCTTGACAACAGGCTGAATTGTCACATATATTTGCACCCTCATGTTTATTGCTATCATTTATTATTTTATAAATTGTATATGTTCTTGCTACTACTGCTTGAGCCTTTAATGCTTCTAATTCAAAATTGGCAGGCATTTCACTTGCTACAACTCCATACAAATAATCGTCTAATTTTAATTCTTCTATTTGGCCTATAGTAGAATGTAATAATTTTATGGTTTGATAATTTTTATAATCATATGTATTAGGTGTAATTTTATTTTCATTATTAATTTCTTTTGCTACATCTTGTATTTTATTGTTTGTAAATATTATTGGTATGCAGAAGCATAATAGGACAAATATTAGTATATATAATATAATCTTTTTCATTCTTTCTTCTCCTTTTTTGGTTGCAAATTATAGTTATGGTTTAAAATCCGCTCCCAGGGGTTAATATATTTTATATAAATTATTTTTAATTCACCATTTTTAATTTCATAGATTCTAGTATCTTTTTTTCAATTCTAGAAACTTGTACTTGGCTAATCCCTAGTATTTTAGCAACTTGGCTTTGTGTATTATTTTTGTAATATCTAAGCATAATAATTTGTTTATCCCTATCATTTAAAGAAGTTATCATATTTCTTATACTTATTCTGTTAGTAATTTGCTCTGCTTCATCTACATTATTTTTTATTTTGTCTATGATGCTTATTCCGCCTTCATCATTTGAATATGTTTCGTCATAAATTGAAACAACTGGATTTTGTGAGTCTAGTGCAGCTGCAACTTCTTCCTTTGATACTTTTAATTCTTTTGCAATTTCTATAATACTTATTTCTTTTCCTTTTTCTCTTATATTTTTTTCTTGTATCTCTTTTATTTTGTATGAAAGTTCTTTAATACTTCTACTTATTTTTATACTTCCATCATCTCTTATAAATCTTTTAATTTCTCCTAAAATATACGGAACTGCATATGTTGAGAGTTTTACATCAAAAGATGTATCAAATCTTTTGATAGATTTTATAAAGCCTACCACACCTATTTGATATAAATCTTCTAACTCATAACCGTCTTCCTGAAAACCTTTTTACTATACTCCAAATAAGCCCATTATTGTCTTCAATTAATTTGGTCATAATTTCTTGATTACCACTTTGAGCTTCTTTTATATCTTTTATATTATTTTCATATAACATAAGTATCTCCTCTTATTAGAGGTTAGAGGTTGGAAGTTGGACTTTAAAGTACTATCTTCGAAGTATTTGCCTTATAATTCCAACTTCTAACTTCCAATCTCTATATTTTTTATTTGTTTTATCTATTTCATATTGCTAATCTGATTTAATACTTCTGTTATATCTTCTTCTTTTATTTCATCTTTTTTTATCATTTTTTTCATTGTAACTTTTGTTCCAAGACCCAATATTGATTCTACATTCATGTCATCCATAAAATTTTCCATAATAGTAAAGCCCATTCCTGAACGTTCCAAGTTTGGTTTTGAAGTATATAATGGTCTTTTAGCTTTTTCTATATCTTCTATTCCTTTACCAGAATCTGAAATTTCTATTGTTATAGAATTTCCTATTATTTTGCATACTATTTTTACTATTCCTTCTTTATCTTCATAACCATGTACAATAGAGTTCGTAACAGCCTCAGATACAGCTGTTTTAATATCTGCAATTTCTTCTATTGTTGGGTCTAACTGTGCTGCAAATGCTGCTACACTAATACGTGCAAAAGCCTCGTTATTTGATTTACTAACAAACTCTAGTTTCATTTCATTTTCATAAATATTTTTCATATTTCTAACCTCCGTTTGGGTAATTTCTTTGAAGAGCGAGTCGCCCATGGGTGCAACCCCCCTACATAATATCGCTCTTCACAATTTATTTAGAGGGCGTAATTCGGTAAATTCTCTTTGGTATTCCTTACCGATTAAGCCCCTACAT
>CAPNDH010000016.1 GCA_948664205.1 uncultured Clostridia bacterium
AAAAATATAAAAAAATTCTCAAAAAAAGTGTCCAAAAACTTGACATAGATCCAATTTAATACAAAAAAAGAAGGAGAATGATATGAAAGAAAAAATAGTAATGGCAACAAATAACCAAGGAAAATTAAAAGAAGTAAGAGAAATATTAAAAGATTATGAAATATTATCATTAAAAGATTTAGGATGTGACATTGAAGTAGAAGAAGACCAAGATACTTTTGAAGGAAATAGTTTAAAAAAGGCAAAAGAAATTTCAAAATTACTAAAAATGCCATGTATTGCAGATGATAGTGGACTATGTATAGAAGAATTAAATGGCTTTCCAGGAGTATTAACAGCAAGATTCCTAGGAGAAGATGCAAGCCAAGAAGAAAGAAACAATTACCTAATAAATAAATTAGAAGAAAAAGAAAATAGAAAAGCAACAATAGTTACAGTTATGACATATATAGATGAAGAAAAAGGTAAAAAAGTAGTAGCAAGAGGAGAAGTAAAAGGTAATATAGCAAAAGAAAAAAGAGGAAATAATGGTTTTGGATTTGATGAAATATTCGAATTAGAAAATGGAAAAACTTTAGCACAGTTAACAAGTGAAGAGAAAAATACCATAAGTAGTAGAAGAATAGCATTAGAAAATTTGAAAAAGCAATTAGAGAATAGGTAAAGCGAAGCTATTCTAAAAAGTATATTTAAGTTAATTTTATAAAAAACACCAAAATAATTGACATAAAATAATAAATATAATATAATGCACTAAGTTAAGCCAATAAGGCAATGTTAAAATGTAACTTTAAAAATAATTTTTGAAAGGAGAAGGTTATATGCCAGGTATGATTTTTCATTTAGTATTTGCTGAAGAGGTATATCGGAGAACAAAAATAAAATTAAACAAGGTAGATTTCTTCTCAGGAAATCTAATTCCAGACTTAGTTACAACAGAAAATAAAAAATATACACATTATCGAATTAATAGTCATATGGAAGGATTCATGGTACCAGATTTAGAAAAAGTAAGAAGAGAAATTTTTGATAGAGATAGTTCTATTAGATTAGGTATATATACTCACTTATATTTGGATCACTATTTTATAGAAGAATTTCTTACTAAAGAATTTATTTATGATAAAGAAAATGGAAAAGTAACAAATCCAAGAACAAATACAACATGGGAATTAAAACAGTTTTTTGCAAACCCTTCTGACGGGGGAATTCTATATGAAGGATATACGCAAATAAATAATCTTTTAATTAAATATGGTTGCATTAGTAAAGAAACCTTAGATATTCTTCCAGATAATCTTCCACTTACCGGCATTGAAGCATTTGATAAAAGGTATGAAATGACATGGAGAGAAGAATTAGAAGGTTATCTTTTAGAAAATATACCATACACTGGTAAAATATTTGAATATGAGAGAATAACTTCTGCTATTTATGATATTGCAAATAATCTTATTAAAGAACTGGAAAAAATAACTAACTAAAAATTATTGGAGGAGAATACTATGAAAACAGGAATATTTGCAAGAAGTTTTGATCCATTTACATTAGGGCATTTATATATTACAAAAGTAGCAAGTAATGCTTTTGATAAAGTTATAATTTGTATAGCAACTAACCCAGAAAAGCAAAGAACATTTTCAAAAGAGCTAATGAAAAAAGGAATAGAAGATACTCTAAAAGAAAATGCAATTAGTAATTGCGAAGTAGTATGCTATGATGGATTTATAGTAGATTTGGCAAAAAGAGAAAATGCTCAAACAATAATTAGAGGTTTAAGAAACTTTGGAGATTTTGAATATGAAGAAAAAATAGCTAAGGAATATTATAACCAAGCAGGAATATACACAATGTATGTGGATTCAGGAAGATATGTAGGAATAAAAGAAAATACAAGCTCTACAAAAGTAAGAGAGTTATTAAAACAAAATAAACCTATTTCAGACTATGTACCTAAAAGTATAGAAACTCTAATAGCTAAAAAATAACAAAAAGAAGCTGTAAAAAAATTGAGTCAAAAGGGACGGGGTAAATTGGCACTCCTCGAAGTGCCAATTTACCCCGTCCCTTTTGACTCAATTTTTTTACAGCCTCTTTTTAAATTTTATACTTGTGCTATCTGGCTTGTCCATTCCTCTACTTTATCATCAGGAACATACAAATTATCATTTAAGCCTCTACCTAACTGGTTTTTCTTATTAGCACCATGATAGTCACTTCCACCTGATACTAACAAATTAGAACTTGCACAAACATCTAATAGATATTTAGTGTTTTCAAAAGTAAAAGTAGGATAGTAGCACTCTATACCATCTATTTCTCCAGTTTTCAATAATTCATCTAATATCGATTTTGAGTAATCGCCATACTGAAAAATATGGGGAATAAACACTTTACCAACACATGAACGTATTAAGTTAATAGTATCCATATAATTAGGGTATGCACTAAATTCTACATAGAATTTACTTTTTGGGTTTGTAAGCCATCCGCGATACAAGCTTTCTTTATTTGTATGTTCTATTTTGTCAGAAAATAAAGTATTAGTATTTTTCTTTAAATTCTCTGTATCGCCAAAGAGTATACTTGAAACAAATTTAGCAGGTTGAACAAGAAAGTCTGTATATAAATCTTCTGTATTCTCAGGTAAAATAATATTTTTCTTACGTAATACTTCTAAAATAGCTTTCAAATAAGATCTGTTTATTTCTTCTTTACTCTTATACAAAGTTGGAAGATTTACCTTCATTTCATATACAGATATACCATAACCAAGTAATTCAATTTCTCTTCCCTGGCATATAGTTTTCAATTCAATTCCAGGTATAATAATTCCACTAAATAAATTCCTGTACTTTTCAATTTCAGGATAAGCATCTACACTTTCATGATCTGTTATTGAAATCCGCTTAAGACCTAATTCCTCAGCTTCAATTAAAACTTCCTTAGGTGTTTTAGTACCATCTGATTTGTTAGTGTGTACATGTAAATCATTTCTGTTTTGTTTACTACAAGGTATCATAATTATTCCTCCTTATAAAAAATATTATTAATATATAAAAGTTATAGCAAATTATGTAGAAAAAGTCAACAGATAAACATAAAAAAGTTGACATATTGTTTGAAACAATATATAATACTAACGTAATTTTATAAAAACATTATTATTAAATTTAATAAAATGAAGGGAGAACAAAATGAAAAAAATAGCTATTATAACAGGATGTAACAGAGGAGCAGGTGAAGGCATACGGAATGAGCTGTTAAAAGATGGTTATTTCGTATATGGAATTAACAGAACCGCCACACTAGAAGCAGAGAAAATTTCAAATTACAAAGAATTCATTTGTGATATTTCAGATGCAGAAAAATTAAAAGAAGTAAGCAATGAAATAAAAGAAAATGTAGATTTGTTAGTACTTAATGCAGGAATAAGAAAATTTGGAAATATTTCAGAACTTTCATTTGAAGATTTTTCATACTCTATTGATGTAAATCTTAAAGGTCCATTTTATGTTGTATCACTTTTCTTAGAAAAAGTAAAAAAATGCAAAGGTAGCATAGTGTTTATAGGTTCACATGCAGGTAGATACCCATTTGGAATGGGTGCAGCATATTGCAGTAGTAAAAGGGGAATAGAAGCTTTAGCAGAATGCTTAATGGAAGAAACAAGAAGAGAAGGAGTTAAAGTTATTCATTTATCTTTAGGAGCTATAAAAAATAGGGAACATGGGTATGAAGAAGAATGGAAGATAAAGCCAGAAGAATTAGGAAATGCAATTGTAATGTTAACAAAAATGCCAAACAATTTATTATTTAGTGACATTAACTTAAGACCTCAATCACCAAAAGAATTAGAAATTCAAGGAATTGAACTTATGCAATATAAATAAAAGGAGGAAAAATTAATGAAAACTATTAAATGTAATGGAAGTATTGCTATTGAAAACATAGGAAACTTTGTAACGAAAATTTCTCAAAATGAAAATGTAGTAGTAGAAGCCACAAATGCATTTGGTGATAGCTTTGAAAGCTTATCTGATTTAGAGGTTCTTATGAGCATGGAAAATCCACCACATCATCATCCTTTAACAGGACCTATTTATGTAAAAGGCGCTAAACCAGGAGATTTTTTAAAAGTGCATATTGAAAAAATTAAGTTAAAAGAAATGGCACAAATGCTTTCCAAAAGTGCAGGTGTTGCACCAATTGAAAGAAATGATGATTTCGACTTTTCTTCCAGATTCCCAGTTATTGCAAACGTGCAGGACGAAGAAGGAACATTGCGGTATTTTAAGAATCAGTTAAACTTAAAAGTAATGCCATGTATAGGAATGATTGCAACTACTCCAGCGGAAGGAAGAATAAAAACAGGACACATTGGAGTCACTGGAGGAAATTTTGACAATCCATTTATTGCAGAAGGTGTAGACATTTATTTACCTGTTGAAATTGAAGGAGCAGGCTTATATTTAGGAGATGTACATGCAAAGCAAGCGTATGGTGAACTTAGCGGTATAGCTTTAGAAGCAAGTGCAAATGTAGAAATAAAAGTAAGTGTTTTAAAACCATGGATTCCATTTGAATCATCACCCATATTTATTATGGGAAAAGAGCCACTTACTAAACAAAATTCACTTGCAGTAATAGGAATTGGTAAAAATTTTAAAAATGGTGATGAAGCAGTAAGAGATGCATTCTTCAAATCAATTGAAGTTGTAAAAAGGTTGAAACCTACAATGGACGAAATGATGATAAGGTCACTTTTATCATTAATTGGAAATTCCATGGCAGGGCAGGCCTATTCAAATACTTCAGAGTCTACTAGCCAAATTCTTTTTACAGAAACAGAACTTCGGTCGATTTATAAAACAGAAAACCCATATATATTAAATGAATTAGAGTTATGTTTGTTTAAAGTTCCAAAAAATGACACTACTTACAAGAAAACATTAATAACAATAGGGGCTGTAAAAGGAAGACTTCAAAAAGTACTGCATAAGTATCTTGAATCTTTAAGAATACAAATTCCTAATGTAAACTCAAGAATGTTGGTATATGATATAGAAACAGAAAAATGCATTTTAAGAATTCATTTATTAAAATGGGCAGATATAACCAAAAATTATAATAAGTTTGACCTTGTTATATACGGAGCAGATAAGTGGCTTGAAAATTCTAACAAGGCCTTTGTTGCATTAAAATACTTTGAACAAAATGACTGCAGAATGAGTATATTAGTTCCTGAAGAATTAAAAAACTATCCAATTTCTTATTTCTTAGAAAGAAAAATTGCAACAACATATCCTAACGTATTAAAACAGAACTATCCTATAAGCAATAGTAATATTGTAAATATGGAAGGAAGTGTTGAAGCAAGTATCAAAATGGGATGGGCAAGCTCTATTTTTGATGTTGTAGAAACCGGAGAAACTGCAAGAGTAAACGGTTTAGTAGAACATACAGAAGTAATTAAATTTGGGGCAGTTTTAGCAACAGCTCGAATTGATAAGCTTCCGCTTTTTATAAACTTAGGTTTAATTGATTCTATTACAGAAAAAAGCTGTATAGCATTTGATGGAATTGATGGTTCAGGAAAATCTACTTTAGCAAAGGCCTTAGTACAATCAGGTTTATTTGCAAACTCACCAGTAGTTTTGGTAGAACCCTTTTCTGGAAAAGTAGGTAAAGATGCTTTTTCATTATGGAAAAATGGAAAATACGATTTATGGGCAAAAATTGTAGGAAAGCAACATTGGACAGCAAGAAATATTGTTAGCACAGTATATGATCGTTCAATACTTACTGCAATTGTAGATATTATTGAAGATAAAGAAAAAGTAAGAAATATATTAAAAGTATGGGAACCTTTTCCTGATTACTTATTCTACTGCAAAGTCAGTGCGATAGAAGCATATGAAAGAAATAAAAAGAGAAGTAGTAAAGATGAATTTGACAGTTTAGAGTCTTTACAGGAGTATGAACTTAAGTATGATGAAGCAGTAAAATTCTTAAAAGAAGAAACTAATATAAAGGTAGTAGAACTTGATGCAACACTTTCAACGAAGCAAAATATAGAAAAGGTAAAGGAGATACTGCAAAATGGAAAATGAGAATAAATATAGCTATTTAAAACAAATTGATTTTCAAAGTCGGCCAATAATTGCAAACGGCAAATCTAAAACGATATATGCATTAGATGAGGAAATTGCAATTATGTTCTATAAGCCTCATTTACGAATAAAAGGGAAGGAATAATTGAAGGTACAGACGTATATCGTATGTATGCAACAATGTTCTTCTTAAACCTTATGGAGGCAAATGGAATTCCAACAGAGCGTGTAAATGATAAAATTTTAGACATAGGTGGAAAATTTGCAATTCTTATTAAGCGTTGCAAACCACTTCCAATAGAATGGATAAGAAGATATTATGCAGCAGGCTCAATAGTAAGGCTTTTCCCTACATTTGTAACAGAAGGGCAAAAGTTTGAACCACCTCTTAATAAGTATGACGCCAAAATTGATGTTAGCTTAACAGGTGGAATTGATGACCCTACAATGAATGAAAGTTATATAACAGGTCTGCACCTCATGACAAAAGAGCAATTTGATCAGGCAGATGCAATGCTTTCGAAAATAGGAGATATATTAAACGATGTATATTTAAAAGCAGGTATAAAACTAATCGACTTAAAAATGGAATTTGGCATTTTAAATGATAAAGTAATTCTTATTGATGAACTTAGTCAAGACTGTATGCGAGCAAACGACATAAAAACAGGCGAAACACTAACAAAAGACGCATATAGGCAGTGGAAAACACCAAAGGAAGTTTTAAAAACATATGAAACATTTTTAGAACGCATGTGTCCTAATTATAAAGAGCTTGTTATTAAGCTGTAACACAAAACACCAACCTAATAATTTTTAGGTTGGTGTTTTTGTTATAAAAGGTCGACAAAAAATTGTTGACTTTTTTTCATGTTAATATATAATATTAATAGAAAAAAGTTCCCAATTAGGGACAGTCCCCAATTGGGAAAAAAGGACAGTTTGGGACAACCCTTAATTAAAAAACAAAAGAAGGAGAGATAAAATATGGCAGAGTATACAGAAGAAGAACAAGCTAGAGTAAAAGCGATGATTGATGATTTAGTGGAGAAAGCTAAAAAAGCATCAGAAGAATATATGAAGTTAGACCAAGAACAAGTTAATAATATTGTTAAGGCAATGTCTATGGCAGGTTTAGAGCATCACATGGAACTTGCTAAAATGGCAGTAGAAGAAACTGACCGTGGTATTTACGAAGATAAAATTACTAAGAATATGTTTGCAACAGAATATATTTACCATAGCATTAAATATGCTAAAACAGTTGGAGTGATTGAAGATAACGAAGAAGAAGGCTACGAAGAAATTGCAGAACCAATTGGTATTATTGCAGGTGTTACACCTGTTACTAACCCAACTTCTACAACAATGTTTAAATCTATAATTTCAGCAAAAACTAGAAATGTTATTATTTTTGGTTTTCATCCATCTGCTCAAAAATGTAGTACAAGGGCAGCAGAAATTCTAAGAGAGGCAGCAGTTAAAGCAGGTGCACCTGAAAATTGTATTTTATGGATTGAAGAGCCTTCAATACTAGCTACTTCAACACTTATGCATCACCCAGGAGTTGACCTAATACTAGCAACAGGTGGTACAGGTATGGTTAAAGCTGCATACTCATCAGGTAAGCCAGCTTTAGGTGTTGGGCCTGGTAATGTGCCTTGTTATATAGATAAAACAGCTAAATTAAAAACTTCTGTTAATGATTTAGTACTTTCAAAATCTTTTGATAATGGTATGATTTGTGCTTCAGAGCAATCTGTAATTGTTGATAATGATATTCATGAAGAATTTGAAAGGTTAATGAAAGAAGCAGGATGTTATTTCTTAAGTGATGAACAAACTAATAAACTAAGAAATAGTATGTTTATAGAAGAAAAAGGATGCGCATTAAATAGCGATATTGTTGGAAAAAGTCCATATAATATAGCAAAAGGTGCAGGTATAGAAGTACCACAAGATACAAAAGTATTAGTATTACATGAAAATGGAGTAGGTATTGAATTTCCATTTTCAAAAGAAAAATTAAGTCCAGTTCTTGCATATTACATTGTGGAAAATGAAGATGAAGGAATTGATTTAGCAGAAAAACTAATTGAATTTGGAGGCTTAGGCCATAGTGCAGTTATACATTCAGAAAATGAAGAAACAATAAAAAGATTTTCTGAAAGGGTAAAAGTAGGAAGAATAATTGTAAATTCTCCATCAACACATGGGGCAATTGGTGATATATATAATACAAATATGCCATCACTAACATTAGGTTGTGGCTCATTTGGAGGAAACTCAACAACATCAAATGTATCAAGTGTAAACTTAATTAATATTAAAAAAGTTGCAAAAAGGAGAGTTAATATGCAATGGTTTAAAGTTCCAGATAAAATATATTTTGAAGCAGGTTCAATAGCATACCTAGAAAAAATGCCAGACATAACAAGAGCATTTATAGTAACAGATAAGTCAATGGTAGAATTTGGATATGTAGATAAAATATTATACCATTTAAGAAAAAGAAATAAATATGTTCATTCAGAAATATTCTCAGATGTAGAGCCAGACCCTTCTTTTGATACAATTAAAAGAGGAGTAGCAATGATGAACGAGTTTAAACCTGATGTTATAATAGCATTAGGTGGAGGTAGCCCAATAGATGCTGCAAAAGGAATGTGGCTATTTTACGAACACCCAGATGCAGATGTAGAAGGTTTGAAACTAAAATTCATGGACATTAGAAAACGTACTTACAAATTTCCAAAACTTGGGGAAAAAGCAAAAATGGTAGCAATACCAACCACATCAGGTACAGGTTCAGAAGTTACATCATTTGCAGTAATTACAGATAAAAAAATAAACAAAAAATATCCATTAGCAGACTATGAATTAACACCAGATGTAGCAATAGTAGACCCAGACCTAGTAATGAGCCTTCCACAAAGAATAACAGCAGACACAGGTATGGACGTACTAACACATGCAATAGAAGCATATGTTTCAAATATGGCTTCAGACTACACAGATGGTTTAGCAGAAAAAGCAGTAGAATTAGTATTTAAAAACTTAAGAACAGCATATAACAATGGAAGTGATAAACACGCACGTGAAAAAATGCATAATGCAAGTACAATAGCAGGAATGGCATTTACAAATGCATTTTTAGGAGTAAACCACTCAATAGCACATAAAATAGGAGGAGAATTCCATCTACCACATGGAAGAATAAATGCAATACTACTTCCATATGTAATAAGATATAACGCTACTAAACCAACAAAATTTGTATCATTCCCTAAATATGAATACTTCATAGCAGACCAAAAATATGCAGATCTATCAAGAAGAATGGGATTCCCAGCATACACAAATGAAGAAGGTGTAAATTCATTAATAGAAGAAATTAAAAAATTAAATAGAGACTTAGGAATACCAGCCTCATTTAAAGAGCAGGGAGTAGATGAACAAGAATGGTTAGAAAAAGTAGATATGCTAGCAGATAGAGCCTTCGAAGACCAATGCACAACAGCAAATCCACGCTTGCCATTAGTTGAAGAAATAAAACAAATTTTGATAGATAGTTACTATGGGAACATGTAAAAATATAATACAAAAATAAGACCTCAAGCAAAGGTCTTATTTTTATACACAATATTCAGTTGTAAAATAAGGTTAGCTAATCAGCTAACGGTGGTTCTGTTGTGAAACAATCATTTTCTGTATCATAATATACAATTTTTCCATCGATTTTCAAGATACAAAAGTTTACAGTAATATTATTTCGATCATTTTTATTGTACTCAGCAATACATACCTGATTATTGTTAGTGGTACTGTAAAACATCGTAATAGAGTCATGTACAGGAGCAAAATTGTATGATTCTGCTACTTCTTTAATAGTATCAGTAGGAATGGTTAACTGGTTTGAACCACATCCTACAAGAATGGTGCACATGATACAAACTAAAAACCAACCTTTTAACCGTCTCTTCATAAGAAACCCTCCTATATAATTTTATTATACTTATATTTTAGCATACATTATGTAAAAATGCAACAAAGTTGCTATATTTCACAAGAAAATTATGTAAAATGTTGATTTAATACAAATAAAGTGCTATAATAGAAAATAGATTAAATAAATTATAAAAGGAGGATTTCAAATGAAACACCGGAAAAGGAAAAATGGTAAGTTGATGAAAACGTTGGCACTTGTGCTGACCATTGTTTGCATTAGTGGGAGCTTAGTAGTTCAGGCAGAAGAGGAATACTCTGATGTTGAGAACTATATTGCAGAAGAGGAATATTCTGACCTTGAGGGCTACGCTAATGTGCAGACTATGCTAAATGTACGGGAGGAGCCGGCAACATCAGCAGATGTAATTGCAACGCTTGTGAAAGGGGAGACTGCGAAAGTACTATCCAGACCAAACAATGGGTGGATAAAAATTACCACTCATTTAGGGAAAACAGGGTATGTAAAAGAAGAATACTTTGTTATTATGGATTATATAGCAGAACTTCCGCCTAAAGGAAATTATGAAGGTCTTGAAATGGTTTCAGAGGCGATAATTACTGCCCAAAATAGTTCTGAAAATAGAAACTTCAACATGTCAAAGGCCTGCTCGGAAATTGATGGACTTATTCTTCAGCCCGGAGATGAATTCAATTGGTATGGAAAAGGCTGGGCAGGAGGAGTAGTTGGACCGGCATGTAAAGAAAGTGGCTATGTAGAGGCAACAGTTATTTCCGGAGGAAAGCATGTGAAGGGCTATGGAGGCGGTGTTTGTCAGGTGTGTACAGCAGTATACAATTGTATTAACAAGCTTGGTATTGTTCCAACCGAACACCACCATCATTCCATTGCATCATCATATGTAGAAAAAGGAATGGATGCCACAGTAGCATACAAACAGAAAAATTTTGTGTTTACAAACACACTTGACTATGCTATTCAGTTTGAGGCCTACCAAAGCGGCGGGCAAGTAGTAGTACGAGCATACAAGGTAGATTAAAACAAACAAAACTGCAAATTTCTTAATTTAGAAATTTGCAGTTCTTTTATTATTAAAGTATACTATTTTAAATTATAGAGTAGCCACAGCGAAATGATATATCTTTTTTCGTGCTTTAGACGAGAAAAAAGTATATATCATTTGCAAGCGATGTGGCGGATAATTTAACACGCAGTATGATAAATTTACTTTATTAGTATTTTATATCTAATTTTATATGCACATCTCGTAATTGTTCTTTAGTAACATTTCCAGGTGCTCCCATCATTAAGTCTTGTGCCTTACTATTCATTGGGAATGCTATAACATCACGTATTGTATCACTTTCAGTTAAAAGCATAATCATTCTATCTACGCCAGGTGCAATACCAGCATGTGGAGGTGCTCCAAACTGAAATGCGTTAAATAATGCAGGGAATTTCTCTTCAATATGTTCTTTGCTATATCCCGCAAGTTCAAAAGCTTTAATCATAATTTCAGGGTCGTGGTTTCTTACAGCACCAGAAGAAAGCTCAATTCCATTACATACTATATCATATTGGTAAGCAAGAATATCTAATGGATTTTTGGTAATTAAAGCCTTCATTCCACCTTGTGGCATTGAAAATGGGTTGTGGTTAAATGCTATATGACCTCTTTCATCTAATTCATACATTGGAAAATCTATTATCCAACAGAATCTAAACATACTTTCATCAATTAAATTTAAACGTTTTCCAAGCTCTGTTCTAATTTGACCTGCTAAATCACTAGCACGTTTTTCGCTATCAGCTATAAAGAAAATGGTATCATCTTTTTGTAAATCTGCTAAACTTAAAAGTGTACTTTTTAATTCATCTGGTATAAATTTATCAATTGGACCTTTAAAACTTAAGTCTTCTTCAACTTCCAAATAACCAAGTCCAGCCATTCCAATACTCATAGCAAACTCAAGCATTTTTTCATGAAAACCTTTACTCATATGTCCAGAAACTTTAATAGCTCTTACAGTTCTTCCTATAAATGGTTTAAAAGTACACTTACTAAAGAATTCTGATAAATCTATAATAATTAAAGGGTTTCTTAAATCAGGCTTATCGCTACCATATTTAAGCATTGCCTCTTTATATGGAATGCGAGGAAATGGATATTCTGCTACTTTTTTATTAGAAAATTTAGTAAAAGTATTATAAACCACAGGCTCTATAGCTTTAAATACATCTTCTTGCTCAGCAAAGCTCATCTCCATATCTAATTGATAAAATTCGCCAGGAGCTCTATCTGCTCTTGCATCTTCATCTCTAAAACATGGCGCAATTTGAAAATACTTATCAATTCCAGAAACCATTAAAAGTTGCTTGAACTGTTGAGGTGCTTGTGGAAGTGCATAAAACTTACCAGGGTGTACTCTACTTGGTACTAAATAATCTCTAGCTCCCTCGGGTGAAGAACTAGTAAGTATAGGTGTTTGAACTTCCAAAAACCCTTGCTCTATCATTTGACTTCTTAAATATTGAATGATTTTAGCTCTTAAAATTATATTATCCTTTAATTTATCATTTCTTAAATCTAAAAATCTATATTGAAGTCTTAAGTCTTCTCTTACATCTACATTTGAGTTGATTTCAAAAGGTAAATTTTTAGTTCTTTTTCCTAAAACTTCAATATTTTCAATTGCAATTTCAACAAATCCAGTTTTAATTTTTTCATTAACTGTTTCAGGTGCTCTTTTTCTAACAATACCTTCAACACTAACAGAAGATTCTACTGGAATATGAGAGGCAAAATCTACATCAGCCTTATCAGCGGAAGTTACTACTTGAGTAATTCCATACATATCTCTAATGTCTAAAAAAACTAAACCTCCAAAATCTCTAATAGTTTGAACAAAACCAGCAATTTTAACTTTTTTGCCAACATCCTCTAAACTAATTTCATCACATGTGTGAGTCCTGTAAATACTCATAAAAAAACACTCCTTTCTTACTTAGAAGCCTAAAAGTTAGAAGTCGGAGGTTGGAAGCTTTAATAATATATTTAAAAGAATTAAGTAGGCACAACCATATATTTCTAACTATCAAACTTCAAACAAAATTAGACTTTTCCTAATTTTGCATACAGCAGAATAAGACGAATGTTTTGATTATAGAAAAATTAAAATTTTACTAGGTAACAAACTAATTTACCTATATGGTAAAAGTATTTCTCACAATAATCAAAAAAACGTCCAACTGCATAAATGCAGGGACGAAATATTTTCCGCGGTGCCACCCTAACTTGAAAGATAAATGCTATAAAACATTACTTTCCACTTTATAAAAATTGCTCCAATGTGTTTCATTTATTACATTCTTCTAAAAAGGCTCTCAGCGTATCCACCTTTATTCTCTGTTTAGGAACTTATAATAAACTTTCATTTTCATAGCAATATAAAAACTAACTTATATTTTATATATTATACACATATTTGTCAATACTTATGAAGAAAAATGTAAAATTATTTTAATAAGTCATAAAAAAATCTTAATACTAGGTTTTCAAAATTAATAAAAACTATTTACAATAAAAATATTTATTTATATAATGTAAATAAACAAAAGAAGAAGGAGAAACAAAAATTGAAATATGGTATTGAAGTCAAAAATTTAAATCCTGAAGATAGAAAACATCTTTCTAAAAACCAATATAAAAAATTTTGGAATGGAGACACTTTGAAAGAAGGACAAATAATAAATGGAACAGTTACTGGAATAAAGAATTATGGGGCTTTTGTAGAGCTAGAACAAGGCGATACTGGGCTAATTCATATAGAAGATTTGTCTGTTGCAAGAATAAAATCACCAGAAGAAAGATTAAAAATTGGACAAAATGTAAAAGTTGTGGTAAAATATATAGATAGAGACCTAAAAAGAATAACTCTTTCATATAAAGAACTATTAGGAAGCTGGGAAGAGAACGCACAAAACTTTAAAGAAGGAGTTACAGTTAAAGGTATCGTAAGAGAGACAGAAAAGTGCAATAATGGTATATTCATTGAGCTTGCACCTAATTTAGTAGGGCTAGCAGAATATAAAGATGGTATGGAATATGGAAAGCCAGTAGATGTCTATATAAAGAAAATTATACCAGAAAAGCACAAAGTAAAACTTATTATAGTATAAAATTTAAAGATTAATATCTTAAAGGAGGAATTAAAAATGGTAAAAGATAACGAAATCAAAGCGGTGGTATCACCATTTGCAATAAGAGAAGGAGAAATTAAAGTATTTGATGGAAAAGATGGATATGTTTCAATGAATCAAATTATTCATAAAATAAACATAGGCCATATTAATGACTTACATTTTAAAATATTAGAATTAGTAAATGAATTTGAATTTATGACATCAAGACAAATTATGCAATTACTAGAATGGAAAGGTGTAGAAGTAGGTTCACAAGATAAATTAAATAATAAATTAGAACAATTAGTAAAATCTAAAATATTAACAAGATATTACTTTAGTTCAGAAGAAGGAAAAGGAATATATAGAATATATTGCTTAGAAAAAATGGGGAAATACCTATTAAATTCAAGAGGTGTTGACTCTAAATGGCAACCAACAGACAACACAAAACCAGTTCCTATGATAAAGAAAAGACTAGCAGGAAACCAAACAATAATAGCATACTTAAGAAAAGTAAAAGCCTTTGACTCATACGTACCAAAGCCAGCAATAAATGCAAAAATGGCAGGTAAAGTATTTAAGGCAACAGGTGGAAGTGTAAAACTTACAAAAAACGGAAAAGCAATACAATTCTTATTTGAAGTAGTAAGAAGAGAAGATGACTGGGAGAAAAAATTAGTAGACAAAATGAAACTATATCAAGACTTCTACGGAAACTTTGTACCAGCAGACTCAGGCTTCATGTCAATGCCACAATTAATATTCATATGTGAAGATGAAAAACACATGGCAGAAACCTTCAAAACAATAGTAGTAAACAAAGTAGAAATACCGCAATTAAAACTATACTTCTCAACAGACCTAAGACAAAACGAAGAAACACTAGCAAAAACACTAGTAGAATTCAAAAAAGACCCAGAAAGCAACAAATATAAATTAGTAGATGTTGAAGTTAAACTATTAGGAATATAAATGTGCAACTAACGTTGCAGTGAATAATGAATAATGAATAATGAATAATGAAAAGTGAATAGTGAATAATATAAGAAATAATTATTCATTATTCACTTTTCACTATTCACTGGATACAAAAAATGAAGAGCACGAAGTCTCTTCATTTTTCTATCCATTTGGGTTTCCTTTTTTAAGGTCAAATATTATTGCATCTTCATTATCATATATAAATTTAATGTCGTCATTATCCATTTTTATTGGGTCTAAATCTCCATTTGCATCTTCTTCAAATTTTGTTTCACTTTTCCAAGATTTATTTCTTTTCTTTTTAGTTTCTGGTTCTTCAACAATACCACTTGTAAACTTTTCAAAGTCATATTGTTTATCAGCGTGTTTTTCTTTATGTTTTGCTTCCATAAAATCTATTTTACCATCACATAAATCAATAACACCTTTATTATTTTTCCATTTAAATAAGCAACTCTTAAATGGTAAAGAACGTACTTTATCTACTGCAAATTTTGGTGTCCATGCCCAATCTATACCACCTAAATTAGAACTATATTTTCCTTTTTCAGTATCATAGCTTTGTGAAAACTTCCATTGGCGAATATTTCCAAACTCTTTATGCCACCATTCGTTTTCTACTATATCTCCACCACCAAATACAATTTTGTTCATACAGTTTGAAGTAATTGTTTGCCTGTATTTTTCATTTACAGCACCTAGCTGTGCTAAAGTTTGTGTAGATATTGTAGTTCCAACACGATATTTTCTATATAAAGTAAATATTGGTTCTACAGATTTTGAAAGGAATTCTGGGAATTCGTCTATATATAGGAAATGTGGTACTCTTGTGCTTTCATTTCCTGGTCTTGAAAGTACAGAATTTTGCATTAGTAATATAAAGAATAATCCAAAATTCTTATGAACTGTAGGACCTAAGTCACCTCTTCTTGTACATACAAAAGTAACTTCTCCATTTGCTAAAGCTTTATCATAATTGATATTATTTTTTCTATTACAAATAATTTTCTTAACACCATTATATCTTATTAATTTTTCAAATACTGAAGAAGCATATAATGCTGATTTTTCCATGTTTTCCCTTCCTGGGGAATTTTTATAAAAGTTTTTCTTAAAGTAAGATAACTGTACATTATATTGCTCAGCAATTTCAGGAACAGCCTCTAAAGTATTACATAAGCTTTCTACTAAATCGAAATTGTTAAGTATTTTAACAACATCCTCTAATGTAGGTAAATAGTCTTTATCCTTATAAACTATAGGGTATGTAGCCTTTAATAATATACAAATATTTTCAATTGCTTGAACAGCATAGTTTTCCATATTAGTTTTATCTATATTTTCAATAGTACCTTGATACATAGTTTTTAAAATATAAGTAAATACGCTAGCTGCTTTTAATGGGTTTTCATATACAAATGGATTTAAACCAGCTGAATTATCGTTATTAGGGTCTACTATATTGTATTTAATATTATAGTTATTAGCTACATCTATCATATGTCCAATAGATTCATAATCAGGAGAAATAGATGTTAAACCTAAGTTTCTATAAATATATGTGTCACCATTTTTACCTATAATCATTTTTCTCATATATGTATCATATAAACCTTGTTTACCTTGAACAGGAATTAACATATTTAATGAAAAATTATTATTTAGATATTCATTATTAAAAGGTGCATTTAATGTTGCAATTCCAGTTTTTAATGCTGTAAATCCCATTTCTTTTGAAGTTTGGTAGAAAAAGTATTTCTTTTCTAAATCTCTTGCCATACAAGGTTCAAAAACTAATGAAGTTTTACCTGAGCCAGAAGGACCAACTACTAAAAATTGATTAAATCTGCTACTTTCTGGAATAATACATTTTCTAGTTACTTCTTTATCATTACATACATACATTTCACAAGAATATGGTCCAGTACCTTCTTTGTTATCTGGTCCAAGTTTTAAACCACCATAATCTGCAATTGATTCTCTTAAAAGTTTAGTATCTTCAACTTTCTTATATAAGAAATCAAATAATGGTTTAATAGTAGTAAGAGGTAAGAATATAGCAATGGCAGAAAGTGCAGGTCTAAACAATTCTGGGAAATTTATTGCTAAATTTGAATATCCAGGAAGTGAAACTAAACCAGTCCAAATGCTCATATTCATCCATTGTACTACCATTGAAATAGCTATAATATATAAACTAGCTACATATGAATGGAATAAATTAACTTTAACTCTATTAGAAGTTGCAAATTTTGAACCACCTGAGAACAAAAATGCAAATATTGGGCAAGCAAGAGCAAAGGTATACATGAATGGTCCCCAATATGAAACACCCACACCATTAAATATAATTAATAGTATTTCAACAACTCTGTCTACTAAAAAATAGGCAGATAATAAAGTTAATATATATGTGAAAAACGTATTTCTATCCGTTTTTAAAATCTTTAAAAATTTATCAAAAAGTTTCAAAACTTTCACCACTTTCAAAATTTAAAATATTTGCACCTATATTATCCTATAAAATACGCAAAAAATCAAGCTTTTTTGACAAATTTGTAAAAAAAGAAGTTGGGAGTTTTCAAAAAATACTTGAATAATATTAATATTATGCATATAATTTAATACACATACATAATAAAAAATACAAGAATAAAATTTTCTAAGTGGCAAAGCCACATAAGAAAATCTAATTTTTGCATAACAATCTTCTAAGGAAACTCACCACTATCGTGGATGACTTTCCTAAGAATATAGAAAAATATAAAGAGGAAAGATTTATGATAAAAGGAAAACATAGAAAAGAAAGTAAAGTTAAGAAGGAAAGTTTTATGCAAGGTGTACTATCACTTATGGTAGCACAAGTATTAATAAAACTTTTAGGTTTAATATATAAATGGTATTTAACAAACAGACCTCGGTTTTGGCGATGAAGGTAATGCAATTTATAGTGCAGGCTTTTCAATTTATGCATTGTTATTAACACTTTCATCAACAGGAGTTCCAAATGCAGTTGCAAAGTTAGTATCAGAGCACACTGCTAAAGGAGATTATAGGGGAGCACATAGAATATTTAAAATATCACTTGCAACATTTGCTATTATTGGTTTAATAGGAACACTAATATTATTTTTAGGAGCAGGTTATATATCTAATGTATGGCTTGCCATACCTGAAGCGGAACTTACACTAGTTGCATTATCACCAGCAATATTTTTTGTAGCAATAATATCTGTATTTAGAGGATACTTCAATGGTAGAGAAAACATGAAAGCAACAGCAAATTCACAAACTTTAGAGCAACTAGCTAAAACAATATTTACAGTATTAGTAGTAGAAATTGTTGCAATATGTTCAGGAGTAAACACAAATTTAATGGCAGCAGGAGCTAACCTAGCAACAACTTTGGCAACAGTAGCAAGCTTTTTATACTTATATATGTATTTTAAAGTAAGAAGAGCTGAACTAGGAAAGGAAATAGTATCATCAGAAAATTATCCTACAAAAAGTATATTAGGAACAGTAAAAAATATATTAATGGTTTCGGTGCCAATGTCATTAAGTTCAATATTAACCTCGTTAAACAGAAATATAGATTCAATGACAGTAAAAAGAGGGTTACAAAGTTTTTTAACACAAGGTGAAGCACTAAAGCAATATGGAATTTTAAGTGGAAAAGTAGATACATTAGTTTCTCTTCCACTATCCTTTAACATAGCATTTGCAACAGCTTTAGTACCTGCAATAGCATCAGCGAAAACAAAAGGAGATATGCAAACAGCCAATAAAAGAGTATCATTTTCATTATTAGTAACAATGTTAATAGGCCTTCCTTGTATGATAGGAATGATGATATTTGCACAGCCTATTTTAAATTTACTATTTCCAAATGCAAGTGAAGGAGCATTTATTTTTCAAGTTAGTAGTTTAACTATAATATTTACAGTTTTAGAACAAACTGTAAATGGAGCTCTGCAAGGTCTAGGAAAAATATACATACCAGCAATTGCATTAACAATAGGTGTTGCAGTTAAATTTATATTAAACTTAATATTAGTACCAATACCAGCTATAGGGGCAGCAGGAGCAGCCTTTGCAACAGTAGCATGCCATGCAATAGCATTTGTAATAGGTTTTTATGTATTAAAGAGAAGTATGAAAATAGATTTGCCATTTACGAAATTTATAGTAAAACCATTCCTAGCAACATTTATAATGGCAGTATGTTCATATGCAGTTTATTTATTATTAGGTGGTATAAATGCAAGTAAACTGGTAACAATAATAGCAATTTTAGTAGCAATAATAATATATATATTATCAATAATAGCATTGAAATTATTTACAAAAGAAGAGCTATTAATGATACCATATGGTAATAAATTATATAAATTATTAGAAAAAATAGGAATATACAAAGAGACCGCAAACCCAGTAAAATAGCGAGTTTCAACATAACACAGAGCGAAAAACCTAGAGCCGTAAAGGTTTGAAAGAAAAAAATATAAAAAAAAAGAAGGATTTTGAAAAACATTGGCGAATAATGTTAGTAGTAGAATGAGAAACGTTCTACTGATGAAATCTTATAGGAGGTAAGTTAAATGAACAAATCAGAATTAATCGCAGCTATCGCAGCAAAAACTGGTTCAACAAAAAAAGACGCTGAAGCATCTTTAAACGCATTTGTTGAAGTTGTAACAGAAACTTTAGTAAAAGGAGACAAAGTTCAACTAGTTGGATTCGGATCTTTCGAAGTAAGAAAAAGAGCAGCTAGAAAAGGAAGAAACCCACAAACTAAAGAAGAAATCAAAATACCAGCTTCTAAAGCACCAGTATTCAAAGCAGGAAAAGCTTTAAAAGATTTAGTAAACAATAAATAATTAATGATGATTTCAATATAAATTATATGAATTCATATAAAAGAACGAAGAAACCCTTCGTTCTTTTTTTGTCGAAAAATCCCTATCAAAAATAATGCGAATTATGTTTACAAAAAGCATAAAATATGATATAAATAGAATATTCTATTTAGCACAATTTGTGCTTTAATATTTTAAATCAAAAAATTAAAATCTTTAAATTAATTAAAATTAAATTCTAAATTAAAATCCAAAATTAAAATTTAAGAGAACATAGAAGGAAGGAGGTATAGAATAGTTATAAAATAAAGCATTAATTAAACTATATAGAAAATATATTTACAAGGAGAATTTTAAATGGAAGAAAATAAACAACTATTAAAACCTAAAATAGATGTAGTATTTCATTCACTATTTAGGGTAGGCAATGAAAATATAACAAAAGCAATTATTTCGGCAGTAACAAAGGAAAAAATAAATAAGATTGACTTAAATAATGATAGACACATATTAGGAAAATATCCAGAAGAAAAATTAGGAATATTAGATTTAAGAGCAATATTAGATAATGGAACAATATGTAATATAGAAGTACAATTAGCAGATAATAAAGATACAGCAGAAAGATTTTTATATTATTGGAGTAGAATATATAGTAGTCAATTAATAAAAGGAGATGATTATGCAAAAATAAATAAAGTAATAGGAATTATAATAATAGACTATGAATTTGAAAAAACGAAAGAAATAGAAAATTTAAGTACAAAATGGAAGATAAAAGAAGTAAGTACAGGAAAAGAAATTGAGTTGACAGATGTATTTGAATTATATATAATAGAGATACCAAAAGCAAAGAGAATATTAGAAAAAGATGCGAGCAATAAACTAGCACAATGGATGTTATTTTTAAATAATCCAAATGAAAAGGAGGTATCGAAAATTATGAATGAAAATAAAGAAATAAAAGAAGCAATGAATGAGTTAGAAGAAATGAGTAAAGATGAAGAACTAAGAAGAGTAGCAGAATTAAGAGAAAAGGCAATACGCGATGAAAAAAATGGATTAAGACATGCAAGAGCAGAAGGAATAAAGGAAGGAAAAATAGCGACAGCGAAAGAACTATTAAAAATGAATATGAAACTAGAAGATATAATAAAAGTAACAAAATTAACAAAAGAAGAAGTGGAGAAAATAAAGAAAGAAATATAAACATCAAAAAAGGGCTATAAAAAAAGTGAGTCAAAAGGGACGGGATAAATTGACACTCCTCGATGTGTCAATTTATCCCGTCCCTTTTGACTCACTTTTTTTACAGCCCCTTTTTATATATGTAATAATAAACACATTCATGAATATATATTCTATATAGAGGTGGAAATTAGTGGTATTAAAAGCAATAAAGATAAGAAAAAAATATATAATTATAATAATAGCAGTTATTATCTTAGCTATTGGTTCATGTATAGGTGTAAATTTATATAAAAATTTTAAAATAAATGAAAAACTAAGAATAGAAGAAAAACAAAAAATACAAGAAATAGAAGATAATGAGAAAAACGAAGAAGTAAAGCAAGAAGAGGAAAAGGTAGAACAAAAAGAATATATTAAATGGGTAGATTTCAATGTTCCATTAGACGTGTTAGAAAAAACGTCCGCATTAGATATTAAATCACACAATAATGAAGAAAAGGTAAAATTAAATTGGATAGAGCTAATTTCATATTTGGCTACAAAATATGGAGGAAACTTTAAATCTTTTAAACAATCAGATTTAGATAATTTGGTACAGAAATTAAAAAATGGAGAAAATATAGAAAATATAATTAGTAACCAAAAGTTGTATTCTTATTATATAGAAGCATATACAGCAATATTGGATGAATTTATAGGTGAATATGAAATAGAAGTAGATAGTAATGGTCAAAAAGTATTTCAAAAAAAGTATGGAGTAAAAGCATTTTTACCAGTTGCAAAAAATTATAATTTTAGCCATTACGATGATTTTGGTGCATCAAGGTCTTATGGATATAAAAGGGTACATTTAGGAAATGACTTAATGGGATCTATTGGAACGCCTATAATTGCAGTAGAAAGTGGGACTATAGAAGCTGTTGGTTGGAACCAATATGGGGGTTGGAGAATAGGAATACGAAGTTTTGATAAAAAAAGATATTATTATTATGCACATTTACGAAAAGACCATCCATATGCAAAAGACATAAAAGAAGGAAGCGCCGTCAATGCAGGAGATGTAATAGGGTATTTAGGAATGACAGGATACAGTGCAAAAGAAAATGTAAATAATATAAATGTTCCACACCTGCATTTTGGAATGCAATTAATTTTTGATGAATCACAAAAAGAAGGAACAAATCAAATTTGGATAGATGTATATTCTATAATTAATTTTCTAAAAAAGAATAGATCAGAAGTATATAGAGCATATGAAGATACAAAAGATTACCAAAGAAAATATAATATAATAGATCCAGTTATGGAAGAATAGAAGAATTATAGAAAAGCATATTATTTTAATTTGAAATTGTAGGGGCTTAATCGGTAAGGAATACCTAAAAGAATTTACCGAATTACGCCCTTTTAATATTACAGAAAAAAATTAAATCCACTTCCATTGCACAAAAACATAAGTTAATATATAATAAAAACAAAAAGAAAGGAGAAGAAAGGATGGAAAATAACTTAGGAATAATTGTATTAGAAAATGCAAAAGAATTAGGAGAAAAGCTACAAAAAAATTTAAATATAATAAGAAAAGAAGACGCAAATTATATTATCCCATTAAAAAATAGTAGGTTTAGTAATGGAGAAGGAAAAATAAGTATAGAAAGTACAGTAAGAGAAAAAGATTTATATATATTATCAGATGTAGGAAATTATAATATATCATATGAAATGCATGGGGTAAAGCATAATATGTCGCCAGATGAGCACTTTCAAGATATTAAGAGAGTAATATCAGCAACAAGTGGACACGCATCTAAAATAACAATTGTTATGCCTTTATTATATGAAGCAAGGCAACACAAAAGAAAAGGAAGGGAATCTTTAGACTGTGCAATTGCTCTTCAAGAACTAGAGAGACTAGGAGTAGATAACATTATTACATTTGACGCACACGACCCAAATGTATCAAATGCAATTCCAAGATTACCATTTGAAAACTTCTATCCTACACATACAATACTTAATGATTTAATAAAACAAGAGAGTGAAAATATAGATAATTTACTAGTAGTAAGCCCAGATATGGGAGCTATGGAAAGAGCAAGATATTATGCTGAAATGCTAAGTTGTGATGTAGGTGTATTTTATAAAAGAAGAGACTTAAGCAGAGTAGTTAATGGAAAAAATCCAATAATAGAGCATACATATATGGGAGCAGATGTACAAGGCAGAGACATTATTGTAGTAGATGACATGATAGCTTCTGGACAATCTATGTTAGAAGTAGCAAGAGAGCTAAAACTACGAGGAGCAAACCATATTTATTTAATAGCAAGTTTTGCTCTATTAACAGAAGGAATGCAAGGATTTATAGATTCATACAATGAAGGTATGTTTACAAAATTATATTCTACAAATTTATCATATGTTCCAGAGGTAATAAAAAAGCAAGAATGGTATCACGAAGTAGATTGTTCAATGCAACTTGCAACTATTATAGATACATTAAATAAAAAAGAATCAATAGAATTCTTATTTGATGGTAGAAAGCAAATGTTTAATAAAATTAGAGAAGTAAAAAAAGGATAATTAAAAATAAAGATTTGGAAAGATTGGGGAAAGATTTGGGACGCGTCCAAATCTTTACTATCGAAATAAAAAAATGTAGGGGGCACCGTTTGAGAGAATACCTGTTAGAAATGACTTAAGCTGTGCTTTTTTGCTATTGACCGTCCAAAAGTTGAGACCACATTCTTGTATATAAGTAAAGGAGTAAATTAAAGTGAACAAAAAACAAAATAAATTAATAAAATATAATAGAAAAATATTAATTGGAATAAGTGTTATTGTTCTAATATTAATTTTAGGATTTACAATTGCAAAAAATATAGAAATTCAAACAAAAGCAGAAAAAGACCAAGAAGTATTGCAAGAGGAGGCGAGCAAAAATAATAATGTGTTAGAAGGCGAAGCGGATAATTCTAATAAACTAAAGCTTAGTATATATATGGAAAAAGCAGAAGAAAAACTAAAAGAATTAACCGAAGACGAAGTAATAGCACAGCTATTTTTAGTAGGAACGCATACTACAAGTGATTTTGAAAAGCTAAAAGAAAAGCAATTTGGAGGATATTTATTTTTTGCAGATTTCTTTAAAGATAAAACAGAAAGTCAAATAAAAAGTGAAATAAATAAATTTAATGAAGCATCAAAATTACCACTTTTAATAGCAGTAGATGAAGAAGGTGGAAGAGTTGTAAGAGTTAGTAGTAATAGCAAACTTATAAATGAACCATTTAAATATTCAAGCGAAGTATATCAAAGTGGAGGGTTTGAGGGTATTAAGCAAGATACAATAAATAAAAGCAAATTCTTGAGTAACTTAGGAATTAACTTAAACTTAGCACCAGTAGTAGACATATGTGAAAAAGAAACAGATTATATGTATAAAAGGTCATTTAAACAAGGAAAAGAACTAACATCAACTTTTGCAAAAACAGTAATTCAGGCAAGCAAAGGAAGTAATGTATCATATGCATTAAAACATTTTCCTGGCTATGGAAACAATGTAGACACACATAAAACAACATCAATAGACGAAAGAACATATGATGATATATATAATAATGACTTAGAGCCATTTAGAGTAGGAATAGAAGAAGGGGCAGAAGCTATATTAATAAGCCATAATATAGTAACAAGTATAGACTCACAAAATCCAGCATCGCTCTCTCCTAAAATACATAAGCTGTTAAGAGAAGATTTAAAATTTGAAGGAATTATTATTACAGATGCAATGAATATGGGAGCAATAGTAAATGAGTATAGTGCGCAAGAAGCAATAGTAGGTGCTATTTCAGCAGGAAATGACATTATAATAGTCACAATAAATAAAGCATCAAAGGAAACTTATGATGATGTTATAAAAGCAGTAAAAAGAGGAATAGAAAACGGTAAAATTACAAAAGAAGATGTTTATAAAAAAGCTAAAAATATTATTGCTTGGAAGTATTACAAGGGGATGTTATAATATAAAGCAATTATCAAAAATTACTTAGTATAGATAATATATGCTAATAATATATAAAAATAGTTTAATAAAGCCATTATAAGAAATTTCTTATAATGGCTTTATTAATTAATCTTCAATGCTTAAGTAAACGTATTTCACTTCATTTTGTTTGTTGTATCCATTATGTACCTTGACACGAACAATATCACCTACATTGACTTTTTCATATAATTCTTCATTATCAATGCAATGCGATTTGCCTTCGTACATTAGATATACATTATATTCTTCGTCGTTAAATTGGGGTACCATAGTTTTACATAAAACACAAGGTTCGATTATATATTTTTTGCAAAATTATTTATAAAATATGCGAACTTTTGTTTACTTATAATTTATAATGTGTTATACTTTGAAAAGCGAGGTGATGAATTATGAATGATGAAATTCACAATAATATTAAAGAAACTGAAATTTTATTAAACTATATCAATAATTCTGATGCTATTCAGTTTTCAGAATGGACTAAAGAAAAAGCAAATTTAAGATATAATGGAAAACTCCCTAAATTTCCAATATATAATAATTTCATTTACTGGTGCAATCTAGGAATAAATATTGGAAGTGAGCAAAATAAATTAAGACCTGTTTTAATATTAAGGACTTCTAAAAATTCTCCTATATGCACAGTTCTCCCATTAACCACAAAAAGACTACAAGACGGTTTTTGGTTTCATATTGATTTAGAAGAAGTTGACTCAACTGTTTTAACTGAACAATTAAAAGTTGTTAGTAAAATAAGAATTACAGATCCATATAGAAAAAAGGGAAAGCTAGTTGTTATTACAAAAAATGACTGGAATAAAATTAATTCACAACTTGAAATTTTATATAGGTTAAGACCAATAAAAGATGAATAAAATTCTGAATTTTGCTTGACTTTCTGCCATGGAATAGTTTATAATTAAATTAATAAAACATTAGTGTCCGTTCTAAAAAGAACGTAATCATTATAATTCGATAGCTCAAAAGGCTATCGTTTTTTATTACATATAATTTTAAATTTTTCATATACTATTACTACATTAGTGTCCATAGTTTTTACTATGTAAGTCATTAATAGATAAGAAACTCTGTTTTATAGACAGAGTTTCTTTCTTAATACTGAAATTTTAAAATATTCATAATATATTCAAAAATTTTTATTATAAAACTTTCCAATAACCTGATTTATTCGAACCAATTCTTTCAATTATTCTCTTATCTTGTAATTGTTTCAAATATCTTGAAATAGTTGCTGTTGATATTTTTGTAATTTTACTTATTTCTGGTATTGTATAATTAGGATTATTTGTTAATGTAGCTAAAATTTGTTTTTCTTTAACATTTATCTTATCATTTATCTTATCATTTATCTTATCATTTTTTTGTTTATTGTTAGTGGCATATAAAACTGCATAAGTTTCTTGGGTAGTTTCTCTTTGACTTAAAATCATTTTATCAACAGCTTCATCAATAATTTTAAGCATAAATTCTATAAATTCAGTTGAATTACCAACATTATTGCAATTTTGAATTGCAGTATAATATCCTTCTTGATGTTTTCTAATTATGCTCTCAATAGGAATATATTTAAAAAATTCCTTCCAATGAGAAAGTATTGCTGTTTGCCAAAGTCTTGCTGTTCTTCCATTCCCATCTGAAAAAGGATGTATAAATACAAATTCATAATGAAAAACAGAAGATAATATTAGTGGATTAACAGTATGCTTTACATTATTCATCCAATAAAATAAGTCATCCATTAATTATTGATTCAACTTGAAATAGTGATAATTGATTATTTTCAATAGCTAAAGAGGAATGAATTGACTTAATTCTTGTTTTTCTTCTTAATTCAGGGTATCTATTTAAACTTTCAAAATAATTTGCTTCCCCAATTTTTTCCATTATTTTTGTTGATAAATTTAATATTTTATCTGTTATTGTATATGGTGGATAGTTTTCACTCATTTTAGACCTCCGCTTAGTATTAAATATAATATAATTTATTATATTTATATAAAATGCCTATAACAATAATATTAGCGAATAGTGAAAAATGAAGAGTAAATAGTTAATAGTACAAATGTGCTTATTCCACTTTGTTAAACTATTCACTATTCACTCTTCATTATTAATCATTCACTGCGATGTGAACACATCGCACATTTGGTGCCGTTGACGTAGTTATTTACAACTTTTTTCGGCTCTCATAACGATTGATACAAATATCAATCAATTTACTAAAGTATATCATAAATTTTATAAATTGCAATAGTAGAATTAAAAATTTTAGTTTTCATAATCAGGGTAAAAAAAGAAACCTCTTTCGAGGAAAAGAAATATTTTTCTTTTTTGGATTAAGGTTAATCGTTGTTCTTGTGCCATTCTTCCCAGCACTTTGCCTTGTCGGAATAGAACTTACAATCTGAGATAGAACCTCCCCAGCCTTTACATCCAGTTTTGCAACGACTGCACGGCTCATTGCCAATACCACGATTGCGATAGATATAAGGGCAGTACAGTTCTTCCATAGGAGTAGGCTCAACACCTGTTTTCCATTCTTCATAAGAACAGCCATACTGTGAGAAATGGAGAGTTCTGCCTTCTTCTGTTGTAGTGTCCTTATCTGTATGCACGTATCCGAAACTTCCTTCAAACACACGGGTTACGCCGTCCATTTCCTTACGTCCTTCAAATTCGTTGTAAGTAAATTCGGTTTTGCCCGTTCCGTGACAATGAGAACATACAACTGCTGCTCCATCTCTTTCAGCCATTCCTTTGTAAAGTCCAGTTCCTCCACAAGCCTGACATTCGATTATAATAGTCCGTTTCATAGTAGTCTCCTTATCCATTTAGCATACCACTAAAATGTCAGTGATATTTACTAATGTGGTACATTTGTTATATTTCGCTGTACCCACGAATATTATAATTATATTATATAACATTTTACATAAAATTGCAAGTTTGCACGGCTATATTATGTATAATAAAAATCAAAACATTTTCTAAAGTTCGTTTTATATACATTTTACAAATAAATCAATTCACTAAAAACAATTTCTTCTGCTTGTGCCTTAATAGAGTTCATTATGCCAATCCAGTATAATACATCAGTATTTTTCATATCTTCAGTCAAATCGCTTTTAGCCTTTAATTCACTAATAATCTGTTGTACTCTATTATCTGCTGTTTCTTGTATTTCTTTTAAGTGTGCATTTAATGTTCCATTCATAAGCATTATGGTATATTCAGCTTTTTTGTGTTCTTTCAAATAATTTAGTCTCATTCTTCCATACTTATTTAAAACAATTTTTTCTTGTTTAGGTATTGCTAGGTTTGGCATATAGTAATCTCCCTCTAAATGATATTCAATACCTGTTCTTTCATCAATTTTTGTTTTTGGTAATTCATTATTCATAACTTTTTTCCTCCTTTAAAATCTGGTATCATTATTTTTCTTTTTATTCCTATTTTGCTTATTTTCATCTGGTATAGTTACTTTTCTAGCAATATTGTTAGCAATTTCATTATCGTTGCTATCAAATATGCCATTTTTATATAAGTCATCACTAACAATCTTATAGTTATTATCTTTATCATAGCAAAT
>CAPNDH010000017.1 GCA_948664205.1 uncultured Clostridia bacterium
ACGGAAAATCAATATTAATAGATGGACGTACAGGTGAAAAATTTGATAACCCAGTAACAGTTGGAGTAATGTACATGTTAAAACTACATCACTTAGTAGATGATAAAATACATGCTCGTTCAACAGGACCATACTCACTAGTAACACAACAACCACTAGGAGGTAAAGCACAATTCGGTGGACAACGTTTTGGAGAGATGGAAGTTTGGGCATTAGAGGCATATGGAGCAGCATACACATTACAAGAAATGTTAACAGTAAAATCAGATGATGTAGTAGGACGTGTAAAAACATATGAAGCAATTGTAAAAGGTGAAAATGTACCAGAACCAGGAGTACCAGAAAGTTTCAAAGTATTGATAAAAGAACTTCAATCATTAGGATTAGACATACGTCTATACTCAGAAAATGACGAAGAACTAGAAATAAAAGAACACATCGATGAAGGAATAGACTATGAAGAAGCAAAACTAGGAGAAGATGTACTAGAACAAAATGACCTAGACGAAAACTATATAGAAATAGACGAAGACAACGAACCAATACTTTTAGACGTAGATGAAGATATAATGGACGACGACGAATTATTCACAGAATTAGATGACGATGGCGACGCAGAAATTTTTGACACAGACCTAGCAGAAGATAACCTAGACAACGATGGACTAGAATAGAAAGCACAATTGGGGACGGTTCGTAATCGGAAACAAGATAAAGAAGAACTTAAAGCCAAAAAACAAAAATAATCTGGCTAGATTAGGAACTGTCCCCAATCGGAAATGCACCAAAAACAAAACATAAATAATTAATTAAATATTTTCAAAACAAATAAAAAAATAGACAAATAAAAATTGCACAGCAGTGGATTATTTTTGAATTTTAATGAAAGCCAAAATGGAAGTTAGAAGTTAGAAGTTAGAAGTTGCAAATAGAAGTTAGAAGTTAGAAAATAGGGTAAGTCTTCGAAGAAATTACCTAAAATCCAACTTCCAACCTCTAAAACAACCTTCAACCTCCAACTTCCAACCTCCACAATAAAGCCGTTGTAGCACGGGCGACCTAAAATCGCCCCTACAATATAAAATTAGAGAGGGGCTAAAAAAATAGTGGATGAATTAGAGATATTTGATAAAATAAAAATCGGATTAGCATCAGACGAAAAAATAAGAGAATGGTCAAAAGGAGAAGTAAAAAAACCTGAAACCATTAACTATAGAACTCTAAAACCAGAAAAAGATGGTTTATTTTGTGAAAGAATATTTGGACCAACAAAAGACTGGGAATGTCACTGTGGTAAATATAAAAGAGTTCGTTATAAAGGAATTGTTTGTGACAGATGTGGAGTAGAAGTAACAAAATCAAAAGTAAGACGTGAAAGAATGGGGCACATTGAACTTGCAGCACCAGTTGCACATATTTGGTACTTCAAAGGAATACCAAGTAGAATAGCATTAATGCTAGACATTTCACCAAGAAACTTAGAAAAAATAATATACTTTGCTTCATACATAGTAACAGACAAAGGAACATCAGGCTTAATGAAATACCAAGTGCTAACAGAAAAAGAATATCATGAAGCAGTAGAAAAATATGGATATGGAAGCTTTAAAGCAGAAATGGGAGCAGAAGCTTTAGAAAAGCTATTAAGGGAAATCGACTTAGAGAAATTATCAGAAAGCCTAAAGAAAGAACTAGAAAAAGCAAGTGAGCAAAAGAAAGCAAAACTAATAAAAAGACTAGACACAGTAGAATCATTTAGACTATCAGGAAACAGACCTGAATGGATGGTAATGAATGTTGTACCAGTTATTCCACCAGAATTAAGACCAATGGTACAATTAGATGGTGGTAGGTTTGCAACATCAGACTTAAACGACCTATATAGAAGAGTTATAAACAGAAACAACAGACTAAAAAGACTAATAGAATTAGGAGCACCAGAAATAATAAAAAGAAACGAAAAAAGAATGCTACAAGAATCAGTAGATGCACTAATAGATAACTCAAGAAGAGGAAAACCAGTAACAGGAGCTGGAAATAGAGCATTAAAATCATTATCAGACTTACTAAAAGGAAAACAAGGACGTTTCCGTCAAAACTTACTAGGAAAACGTGTTGACTACTCAGGACGTTCAGTTATCGTAGTAGGACCAGAACTACAAATATATCAATGTGGTGTGCCAAAAGAAATGGCAGTAGAGCTATTCAAACCATTTGTAATGAAAGAATTAGTACAAAGAGGAATAGCACACAACATAAAAAATGCAAAAAGAATGGTAGAAAAACTACGCCCAGAAGTATGGGATATATTAGAAGAAGTTATAAAAGACCATCCAGTAATGTTAAACCGTGCTCCAACACTACATAGACTAGGTATTCAAGCATTCGAACCAGTACTAGTAGAAGGAAGAGCAATAAAATTACACCCATTAGTATGTACAGCCTTCAACGCTGACTTCGATGGTGACCAAATGGCTATACATTTACCTCTATCACCAGAAGCACAAGCAGAAGCAAGATACTTAATGTTATCAGTAAACAACTTACTAAAACCACAAGATGGTAAACCAGTAACAGTACCATCACAAGATATGATATTAGGAAACTACTACCTAACAATGGAAGTTGAGGGTGAAATTGGAGAAGGAAACTACTTCTCATCTCCAGAAGAAGCAATAATGGCTTACGAAAATAAAGAAGTAGGAATGCATGCTAAAATATTCGTAAGAATGAGTAAAGTAGATGAAGAAGGAAATGAAAGACATAAGAAAGTTGAAACAACAGTAGGTAGAATAATATTCAATAAAGAAATACCACAAGACTTAGGTTTTGTAGATAGAAGCAACCCAGAAAATGAATTTGAACCAGAAATCAACTTTGTAACAAATAAAAAGATGTTAGGAAAAATAGTTGGAAAATGTATAGAAAAACATGGTTTATCTAGATCAGCAGAACTATTAGACTACATTAAAGCATCAGGTTTTAAACATTCAACAACAAGTGGTATAACAGTTTCAATAGAAGACGCAAAAGTACCAGCAGAAAAGAAAACAATATTAGAAGATGCAGCTAACCAAGTAGACAATGTATTAAAACAATATAAACGTGGTTTAATTACAGAAGAGGAAAGATACCAATCAGTAATTAAAATATGGGAAAAAGCTACAAGTGATGTCAGTGTAGCCATGAAAAATAACTTTGACAAATTAAATCCATTATATGTCATGTCAGACTCAGGTGCCCGTGGTAACTTAGACCAATTAAAACAAATAGCAGGTATGCGTGGACTTATGGCAAGTACAACAGGTAGAACAGTCGAAATACCAATCAAGTCATCATTCAGGGAAGGTCTAGATGCTCTAGAATACTTCATATCTGCCCATGGTGCTCGTAAAGGTCTTTCAGATACAGCGCTAAGAACAGCCGATTCAGGATACTTAACAAGAAGATTAGTAGACGTTTCACAAGATATTATCGTAAGAGAACATGATTGTGGAACACATGACGGAATAGAACTTACAGCAATAAAAGATGGAAACCAAGTAATAGAAAGCTTAGAAGAAAGAATAACAGGAAGATACCCATTAGAAGATATAATAAACCCAGAAACAAAAGAAGTTATAGCAACTCCAGATACAATGATTACAGCAAGCTTAGCAGACAAAATAGTATCTGCTGGAATAGAAAAAGTAAGAGTACGCTCAGTATTTGGATGTAGAACAAAAAACGGAGTATGTTCAAGATGTTATGGTATGGGTCTATCTAGCCAAAAAGAAGCCGACATTGGTGAAGCAGTTGGTATTATAGCTGCACAATCAATAGGTGAGCCAGGTACACAGCTTACAATGAGAACAATACACTCTGGTGGTGTTGCCGGTGTTGCCGACATTACACAAGGTCTTCCAAGGGTTGAAGAGTTATTTGAAGCAAGAAAACCTAAGGGTGTTGCTATAATAACAGAAATAGATGGTAAAGTTAAACTACAAGAAAACAAGAAAAAGAAAGAACTTGTAGTAACATCAAAAGATGATAGCAAAACATATGTAATACCATTTGGTTCAAAACTAAAAGTAAAAGAAGGAGACGAAGTAGTAGCAGGTCAGCCTTTAACAGAAGGTTCAATAAATCCAAACGAATTACTATTAATCAAAGGACCAGAAGGAGTTTACAACTACTTAGTACAAGAAGTACAAAGAGTTTATAGAAACCAAGGCGTTGATATAAACGACAAACACATAGAAGTAATAGGTAGACAAATGCTTAAGAAAGTAAGAGTAGAAGACAACGGAGATACACACCTATTTGCAGGTTCATTAGTAGACATGTACGAATTCCAAGACATAAACGAAAAAGCAATAGAAGAAGGGAAACGTCCAGCAACTGGAAAACGTGTATTACTAGGAATAACAAAAGCATCTTTAGCAACAGACAGCTTCCTATCAGCAGCATCATTCCAAGAAACAACAAGAGTATTAACAGAAGCTGCAATAAAAGGAAAAGTAGATGAATTAATAGGACTAAAAGAAAACGTAATCATAGGAAAATTAATTCCAGCAGGAACAGGTCTAGCAAAATACAAAAACACAAAAATAAGCACAGAAAACGAAGAAGAAGCAACAGAAACAGAAGAAAATTCTGAAGAAGTAGTAGCAGAATAAAAAACGATGACGCATTGGGGACGTTTCCCAATGCGTCATCTGTCCCTTTTGCGTCATTAAGATTTTCTACATTTCACAATATTTATTTTTAATTCTTATAATAAACATGAAAAATACCACAATACGCATTGCGAAAATTATGTAAATGTGATATAATAACATAAAATTTGTAAAAACTCCTATTTTAGCATTATAAGGGAGAGTTATGAAAGTAACCATCGGCTGAGTAAAATTAATATTTTAAGGAGGAAATTTAGAATGAAAAAAGAAAAGAAGCGGGAACTTACCATTAAGCAGTTAGAAAACAGAGCAAAAGTAACAAAATGGATGGAAAATTTCTTCTTGTTTATGTCATCAATTGGTGGACTTATAATAGTTATAGGACTATACATTATGTGTGATATGTGGGGAATTACATCTATTTGGGGCATTATTATACCATATATGATAATTGAAGTAATTTTTGGTATTATAACATGTGCTTTTGCGAGTATGACAGAGAAATATGAAAACACCATAATAAAGCAAATGGCTGGTAAAGGCAATATCAAAGATAAAGTCATTCTCAGAAGTGAAAAATATCTAAATACTATTCTTTATTATTATTCTGCTGATTCTGTAATAAATATTATGAAGAATAATGCAGAACTTAGTAGGAAACAAAAAAAGAAGATAGTAAACAGCATAATACAGAGTATCGAGATAGAAAAACCTGAAGAAGAAACAATGAATGTAATAATCAAAGTAGATGGCGGAGAATATATAGAAACAAAAGTACCTGAAGAAAAATTAAGAGAAATGTTTGATTTAAGAACTGAATAAATTTATAGAAAACCTCACTTGTAATTCAAGTGAGGTTTTCTTATGAATTCTGTTTGCAAAAATGTGATAAAAAACAAAAAAATATTTGCAAAAGTGTGATAAAATGCATAAAATTAATTGAAATAATGTGATTTTTACCAATAAAAACTTTACAAAAATGTGATAAATACTAAATTGGTTAAATTTTATTGACTATTAAAAATCGTATTGTTATAATGTCAATATAAGTTATTTATTGTAGAAAAATAATAGGGGGTAATAAAATGGAAGAAACAAAAAGTAAAGTTTGTCCAAATTGTAATGCTGAAATTACGGAAGGGCAGGCATTTTGTACTAAATGTGGTAAGGCAGTAGAAGTAGAAAAGAAAAATGTATGTAGTAAATGTGGAGAAGAACTACAAAAAAATCAAGAGTTTTGTTCAAAATGTGGACAAAAGGTAGGCTTAACTATTGAAACAAATGTAAATTCGGCAATAAATCAATTTAATGAAACAGTTAATAAAGTAAATGCTAAAAACAAAAAGAAACCAATTATAATTGCTGCAATATGTTTAGTAATAGTTATAGTAATAGCTATAGCAATAGGTTCTGGAAAAGAAAAAGTTAACTTTAAAGAAGTATACAATGAAATAGGAGGAGAAGGATACTACTGTGTAGTTGCCTCAGATAATAGCTATTTAAAAATAGATACAAACCCATCAGATATTAAAGACTCTTTTTCATCATCAGCGTGGTCAATGATAAAAAAAGCAAATAGCAAATTAGGATTTTCAGCATCGCTAGATCAAAAAATGTTAGAAACACGTGCAATTGATGGAAGACAATCAGATTCAAATGAAAATGTAAAAGTAAGTTGGACTTACCATCCAAGTAAGGGAATAGAAGTTTTATATGAATTAGTAAAAAAATAAGAATATAAAAGATAGAGGGTGGCTAATAGCACACCCCATTAAATTTATTATATGAAAAATTAATAAAAATAAAGTACAAAAAGGAGATAATTGATATGAGTAAAGTAAATGTAATAGTAGTAGATGCTACAGGAAACAAAGAACAAAAAGTAGGATTACCAGATGATATAAAATGTGGAATTATTATGGTAAAACTTGTTGAAAAAATTAAACTTCCATCAGTAGGGCCAGATGGCAATCCAATTAGTTATAAATTTATACATAAGGTAACAGGAAAACAATTATTAGAAACACAAACACTTGCAGAAGCTGGAATTAAAGATGGAGATGTTTTAAGACTTCAACCAGAAATTACAGCTGGTAGAGGTGAAAATGGAAAATAACATAGAATTAGAAAAATCAGATTTTGAAGAAGATCGCTATAGTAGATTAAGACTTATACCATGGTGGGACCAAGATAGATTAAAAAATGCTAGTATAATGGTAGTTGGAGCAGGAGCAATTGGAAATGAATTGATAAAAAACCTTGCACTATTAGGAATAGGAAATATATTGATATATGACATGGATACAATTGAAAATACAAATTTAACACGTTCAGTATTATATAGGTTAAAAGATGTAGGAAGAAATAAGGCAGAAGTTGCAGCTCAAAGAGCAATGGAAATAAATCCAGATGTAAATGCTAGAGCATTTGTAAGTAATATTATTGATGATGTGGGCTTAGGTGTATTTAGACGTATGAATGTAGTATTAGGTGGGTTAGATAATAGAGAAGCACGACTAGCAATAAACCAATCCTGCTATAAGGTAAATATTCCATGGATAGATGGAGCAATAGAAGCATTAAACGGATTTGCAAGAGTTTTTATTCCAGGTCATGGAGCTTGTTATGAATGTACTATGACAGAAACAGATTGGAAGTTAATAAATAAGAGAAAATCATGTGCATTACTTACACATGAACAAATGCAAGAAGGAAAAATACCAACAACGCCAACTTCATCTTCTATAGTTGCAGGAATTCAAGTTCAAGAAATGTTAAAATTATTACATTCTGATAGAGGTTTACCAACACTTGCAGGAAAAGGATATGTATTTAATGGTCTTACTCACGATTCATATGTAGTAGAATATCAAGAAAAATCAGAATGCATGAGTCATGAAATATATGACCCAATAATAGAAAAACCTTGGTCAGTAAGAACTATGACTTTAAAAGAACTTTTAAAAAATGTAAAAGAAATTCTTGGAGAAAAAGCAGTAATAGATTTTGATAGAGATATAGCAAAAGTTGCAACATGCAGTTGTGGAGAAAAAAAGGAATTATTTATACCTGTACATAAATTAAAAGGTGAAATGCTAATTTGTCCAAAATGTGGTGCAAATATGCAATTTGAAAGTTTCCATACAATAAAAGGAGACGAAGAATTTTTAAATAAAACCTTATATGAAATAGGAATTCCACTTATGCACATTGTTGGAGGTAGAGTAGGAATTAACTCAAGCTATTTTGAATTCACAGCAGATAAAGAAGAGATATTTGGAAAATAAAAAGGAGATGAAAAATAAATGGATGCAAGAATGAGAAGGCTTGTTTCAGACTATGAACAAGTAAAAAAAGACTTTGCAGGACATAAAAACATAATAGTTACACCAGTAGGCGAAGAACCAATAGAAAAATATAATGTAACTTATTTTGTAAATGGTATTTACCTATTAGAAGATGGAAGAATAGAAACTTTAGGAAGACATGAAGTAGAAATTACACTTCATGCAGAATATCCACGTTATAAGCCACTTTGTAAAATACTTACGCCAATTTGGCATCCAAACTTTAGAGATGGACAAATATGCATAGGAGATATTTGGGGAGCAGGAGAATCTTTAACTGATATTATAATAAATATAGGAGATATGATACAATATAAATCATGGAATTCATATAGTCCACTTTCAGCAGATGCTGCACAATGGGCAGCCGAAAATAAGCACTTATTTCCAGTAGGAAATATAGACTTAAATATAGCAGATTATGCCTCAGAAAAGGACAAAGTTGAAATAGATTTATTTGATGAAGAAGGAAATAAAACTATAGAGGAAACTAAAGAAGAAATAAAAGAAGAAGATAATATTCAAGAAGCAATTAAAAAAGATGAGAATGACTTTGAAATTACAGCTGAAGAATTAGAAGGAATTGAATTTATTCCAACAGTAGATAGAATGCAAAAGGTACAACATGGTGGAACTGTAAAAGGTCAAAAAATAAACTTTAAAACAATATTTATGAAAGGTTTAATTTGGGCATTATTAGGAGGAATTGCAGGTTTCATTTTACAAGAATTATTATCAAAAATAACAGATGCAGAAGCTGTTTTAGGCTGGATGGGATATGATAGCATATATGACATGATGGATATGAATGTAGATAAAGCACTTGGAATTATAGCAAATTCAGTTAGAATTTCGTCAGCATTCTTCTCAGCTTTCATAGCGTGTACATTAGGACTATTTATGGGTATAGGAGAAGGAGTATTTTATGGCTCAAAAGAAAAGGCAATAAAATATGCAGGAATTGGAGCAGGAGTATCATTAGTAATTGGATTTATTAGCGGATATATTGCACAATATATGTATTCTGAATTACTTTCAGATAGTACTTCAGATATTTCAGCAGCACTTATTCGTGGAATAGGCTGGGGAATAATGGGAGTTGGAGTAGGAATATCAGTTGGACTAATAAAACCAGAGAAAAAAAGAATATTATACTGTGCAATAGGTGGACTAATAGGTGGATTCTTAGGTGGTTTTATATTCAACTTTATAACAAAAGCTATAAATACAGGTATGGATGATGCAGGAATAGTAGCACGTGCAGTAGGTATAGTAATAATGGGTCTACTTATAGGTTTAGGTATAGGTTTATTAGAACAATTTGCGAAACAAGCATGGCTTAAAGTTATACGTGGCGAATTTGAAGGAAAAGAATACTTAGTATTTGCAGGAACAACATCTATTGGAAACAATGGAAAAAATACAATAGTTTTATTTAAAGATAAACTTGTTGGTCCACACCATTGTGATATTGTTCTTGAAGGAAGTAAATATGTTTTACTAGACTGTGGAACGCCAATGGGAACTATAGTAAATGGAATGAAAACAACAAGACATATATTAAAACAAGGAGATGCTATTGCAATTGGAAATTCAGTATTAGTATTTAACACAAAATAAATAATGGAGGAGAAAGAATGAAAACAGCAAAGAAATTAATATTTATTATATGCATAATAATAGTAATGTTTGCTAGTCCTTCTATTATATTTTCAATACAATTTGACACAGAAATAATATATAATTCTATATTTGTTGTATATTCTGGAAATTCTTTAGGAAGCGGATTTGCAGTTGGTGAAAATTGCATTATAACAAATGCACATGTAATAAATACAAAACAGAATACAACAATAAGTACATATGATGGAAAAAAATATGATGCATTTGTTGTTGCAATGGATACCAATATTGATGTTGCAATTTTAGGCGTGAAGGATGTAACTTTCACACCACTAACCATAGCAAATGAAAGTACAAATATAGTAGGAAGTGATGTATATGCAATAGGAGCTCCTAATAGTTTAGCATATACATTAACAAAAGGAGTAATATCTGCAAAAGAACGTAAAGTAAATGGACAATCATTTATTCAAACTGATGCAGCAATAAATACAGGCAATAGTGGAGGTCCTTTATTAAATGATAAAGGAGAAGTATTAGGTGTTAATACATATAAAATGTCAGATAGTGAAGGTATAGGGCTAGCAATTCCAATTTCAGAAGTAACAAAATTTTTGAAAGATAAAGGAATCAATTTAACTACTTCAGGAAATGTATTAGAAACTATTAAGCCACAAGAAGAACAAAAACAAAACACAGAAAATAAAAATGAAGAAATAATAGAAAAAAGCGAAAATAGACAAGAAAATGAATTAGTGAAAAACATATTAATTGTATGTTTGGTAATATCAGTTTTATTAAACTTAGTATTAATAGTTATTATAATATTTGAAAAAAGAAAAAATATTTATAAAAAAATAGAACCTAGTGAAAGAACAGATTTTGAAATAGATATATTGGAGTAGAATAATATGGGTAAAAATAAAAAGATTAAAAAAATAGTGAAAAATGATATAACTATAAATGATAATATGCTTCCACAAAATATAATGTTTTTAGGTGAATATGTAGAAGAAAATAAAAATATTTATATAGCACAAAATGTTTATAAAGAAATTCAAAAATTCACAAAAGATAAAACTGTAAATGAAAGTGGAGGAATTTTAATAGGTAATATCATAGAAGAGTTTGACAAAATAAATATAGTAATTAGAGGCTTTATAGAAGCAAAATATTGTGAAGGAACGCCAACAACTTTAACATTTACACATAAAACTTGGGAATATTTTCATAAAGAAGTTGAAAAGAAATTTCCAAATTATAAAATAGTAGGTTGGATACATACACATCCAAACTTTGGAATATTTCTATCAGAATACGACAAATTTATTCAAGAAAACTTCTTTAAAGAAGAAAATCAAATTGCATATGTAGTAGACCCAATACAAAAAACAGAAGGTTTCTATTTTTGGATTAATAGTAAAATAGAAAGATGTAAAGGTTTTTATATATTTGATAAAAATAATATAAAAATAACAGTTAAAAATAATAATATAGAAGAGAAAATAGAAGAAAAAGAAAATAAAAGTCTAGCAAAAAATATATTTTTAGGAATACTTTCGCTGATTATAATAATTTTATTAATTGTAGTTATAAATATGAATAGTAAAATAAATAAATTAGTAGAAGTATCAAATAAAAATTTTACTATAATGAACCAACAAATAATAAACTTAACAAATGAACTAGATAAATTAAAAATGTTAAAAATGGAAGAAAGCATATAAATGGGAGGTAAAATATGAAAGAATATGTTGGTAAAGTTTGTCCATATTGTAAAACAGCATTTACTGAAGAAGATGACATAGTAGTATGCAATAGTTGTGAGATGCCACACCACAAAAGTTGTTGGGTAGATAATAAAGGTTGCACTACGTTTGGATGTTTAGGAACAATAGATACGCCAAAAACACAAACAGCAGTTGAAACAAATGAAAACAAACAAGAAAATAGAGAACAAGTTCAAAGTGATAGTATATATTGCTCAAAATGTGGAGCGAAAAATAAGCAAGAAGACTCATTTTGTAGTAAATGTGGGAATATGTTACATATAAGCAATAATGTAAATACTATGGGAAACAATTATAATACAAACAATCAAGCTAACCATAATACATATACAGAAAATAACACTAATTATACACAAAATAATGAATATGATGCAGAATTAGCAAGATTTATTGGAGAAAATAGCCAATATTATATTTCAAAGTTTAATGAAATGAAAAGAGAAAACAAACAAACAACATGGAATTGGTCAGCATTTCTTTTTACAGCATATTGGTTAATTTATAGAAAGATGTATGCACAAGGAATAGCGGTAATGGCTATATCATTTATAATATCACTTATAGGGGGAGGTTTCTCATCCTTACTTGGTTTGGCATTAGATGTAGCAATAGGGTTATATGGAAATTACATTTATGAGAAGCAAATTGAAAAATGTATAACTCAAAGTAAAAATATAAATGAACCATACAAATCTCAATATATTGCAAAGAACACAGGTACAAATATAGGAATATCAGTAGCAGCAGTAATAGCATACATACTTATATACGCTGTAATTATAAATATGTAGTTGGAGGAGTAAAATGGAAAATAAAATTGAAATAGAACTTAATGAAAATATAAAAAATGAAATGCAAGATGTTCAATTACCTGTGAATTTTATTACTGTTGGACAAATAGAAAATGATGATGTTAAAGTATATATAAAACAAAATGTATATAAACAATTAGAAAAATATGCATCAGAAGATACAACCAAAGAAGTAGGAACAATAATTATAGGTGAATATTCAGAAGAACTTGAAAAAACACATGTAATTATTTCAGACTATATAGAAGCAAAATACACAGAAGCATCAGCATCAACATTAACTTTTACTCATGAGACATGGAACTATGTATATAAAGAACACGATAAAAAATATCCAAATAAAAAAATTGTAGGTTGGCAACATACACACCCAAATTATGGAATATTTCTATCAAATTATGATATGTTTATACAAGAAAACTTTTTTAATTTACCATTTCAAGTAGCATATGTAATAGACCCAATTCAAAACATAAGAGGCTTTTTTCAATGGAAAAATGGAAAAGTAGAAAAACTAAATGGATTTTACATATATGATGATATAGGGACTCCGATAAAAATAGAACAAACAAAAAAAGAAGAAAGACATCAACAAAAAGTTCTTCCAAAACAAATATATGCACTAATATCAGTATTAATTATAGCAACTGTAGTATTAGGTATTAAAGTAATATCATATTCAAACAAATATAAAGATCAATTGGATATACAACAAAAAATGGTAACAAAATTACAGGAACAAGAAAAAGATATAGCAGAATTACAAAATGAAATAACAAGCAAAAAAGAAAATACAAACAAAGATATAACTACTATTAATTTATTTGCATATACGGTAAAAAGAGGAGATACACTTTTGAAAATTTGTAAAGAAAATGGAATAGACTATGCATCTAATAAAGAAGTAATACTAGCTATTAATAAAATATCAAATCCAAATAAAATATTAGTAGGAGAAAAAATATTATTACCTATACAAAAATAAATAAAACAAAGAACGAGAAAAGATCGTTCTTTGTTTTATTATAGAAATATTTTTATAATAAATACTTTAAAATATAAATTAAAAGAAAAAATTAATATTAGTATTTATAAGTTTTTCTATTGAAAAAAACTAAAAACTAAAGTACAATAAACTAAAATAAGGAGGAAGTATATGAAAATTTTAATAAAAAATGTAGCACTTATATCAATGAGTGAAAAAAGAGAAAAAATAGAAAAGAATATAGATATAGAAATAATAGATAGTAAAATAACAAAAATAGCTAAAAATATAGAAATTTTAGATGCAGATAAAGTAATAGATGGAACTGGAAAAGTAGTAATGCCAGGTCTAATAAATACACACGCCCATGTACCAATGAGCATATTTAGGGAAACAGTAGATGGCTATAATCTACAAGATTGGCTTACAAAAAAAATATGGCCAATGGAAGATAAATTAACAAATGAAGACATTTATTATGCTTCATACTTATCATTTATAGAAATGATAAAAACAGGAACAACAACAATAAACGATATGTACTTTATGACAGAAGATATAATAAAAGCAGCAATAGAATGTGGCATAAGGCTTCAAACAACAAGAACTTTAATGGATGCAGGGAGTAAAGAGCTAGGAGAAGAAAGACTTGGCGAACTAAAACAATTAATAGAAAAATATAAAAGTTATAATGAATGTATAAGCTTAAATGTAGGAATACACGGGTTATACACATCAAGTAGAGAATATGTGAAAAAGTGTATAGAATTTGCAAAAGAAAATGAATTACCACTACATATGCATTTTTGTGAAAATGCAAAAGAAGTTCAAGATATAAAAGAAGCATATAATGAGGCTCCAATAGATATACTATGTAAAGATTTTGAAGATGAAAAAATAACACTAGCACATGCAGTTAAATTAAATGAAGAAGAAATAGAAAAGCTTGCTCAAAACAAAAACGTAAGTATATCACATTGCCCAGTAAGTAACTTAAAGCTAGGTTGCGGAATAGCAAATATATCAAAAATGATAAAAGAAGGAATAAATGTAAGTATAGGAACAGATGGACAAGGAAGCGGAAGTAACCTAGACCTATTTGAAAGTATAAAATATACAGCACTATTGCAAAAGGGAATAACAGAAAACCCAGTACAAATGCCAGCATATGAAGTGTTAAAACTAGCAACAATAAATGGAGCAAAAGCATTAGGTTTAGAAGAAAAAATAGGAAGTATAGAAGAGTCAAAACAAGCAGACCTAATAATATTAAATTTAGACACGGCCGTAACAAAACCAGTAAATGACCTAGTATCAGACATAGTATACAATGTAAAAGGAAATAATGTAGAAACAACAATAGTGAATGGAAAAATACTAATGGAAAACAAAAAGTTAAAAATAGAGGAAGACAAAATATATAATAAATGTAAGAAAATAATAGAAAGAATAAAATAATAAAAGATGACGAGTTGGGGACGTTTCCCAGTTCGTCATCTGTCCCTTTTGCGTCATTAAATTATTAATAGTTACAATTCACAGCTTTTAAAATTATAGATGTCCTGCAACGGACATTTAATATATATTTTTTACTCAAACTTTACTGGGGCAGACTTATAAAAGTATATTTAAAGAAGTCTGTCCCATTCGCCGTCGCTTTCAGCTTAAGTTGTTCGCTGCGCAGTTTTTCGTAAAAAAATATATTAAACATCATGCGCGGACTTCTAGTTTATCATTGAGTGAATTGTAACTGTTATTTGACAAAAATTGCAAAAAATAGTACAATTATAATGTATGAAAAAGTAAAAGGAGAAATTTATGCCGAAAAATAATAATATAAAAGTTTTTGATAAATTAGTTTCAAAAACAAAAATATATTTATTAATAATTGCAATTTTATTAGTAGCCATATGCTTTTATGAGCCACGTTTTATTATGCCAGCAATACTATCTTTTATATTAATAGTAATGTATGCATATTGGACAAATAATAAAAGAAAAGCAGAATTATCAAGCCATATAAAAGATTTAACAGGTGCAGTAGATAATGTAGCAAAAAACACACTAATAAACTCACCATTTCCATTAATAGTAATAGAAACAGATGGAAACATTATATGGAAAAGCTCAAAATTTATTAAAGAATTTGCAAATGTTGATATAAATACATACTTAAATAATATAGTAAAAGAATTAAAACTAGAAATAGAAAATAGTAGTGAAGAGAACAAAAAAGAGCTAAAAGAGTTAATAAAAAAACAAGTTACTATAGGCGAAAAAACTTATAATGTATTAGGCGAATACACTAAGTCTAAAGATGATAAAAAAGAAAATGAATATATGACTAGTTTATATTTCATAGACGAAACAGAAAATATAGAATTACAAAACAAATATAATAATTCCCAAATATGTGTAGGAATAATTATGATAGACAACTATGAAGAGATAATGCAAAGAGTAAGTGCAGAAGATAGAGCTATAATTACAGCAACAATAGAAAAAAGCCTATATGACTGGGCAACTGAATTTAAAGGTTTAATAGTAAAATCAGAAAGAGATACATTTATAATAATATTAGAACAAGAATATTTAAGAAAACTAGAAGAAGAGAAATTTACAATATTAGATAAAATAAAAGAAATATCAATACCAGGGAAAATACAATCAACACTTAGTATTGCTATATCAAATGAAGGTGAAACAAACTATAAAAAATACAAATTAGCACAAGGTGGAATAGATATAGCATTAGGTAGAGGTGGAGACCAAGCAATTATCAGAAAAGAAGGTAAATATACATTCTTTGGTGGAAGAACACAAGAGCTAGAAAAAAGAACAAAAGTAAAAGCAAGAATAGTGGCACATGCATTAGAAGAATTAATGGATGAAGCTAAAAACATAGTAATTATGGGACATTCAAATTCAGATATAGATGCAATGGGAGCAGCCTTTGGAATATATCGTATGGCAAAAACTATAGAAAAAGAAACCTATATAGTAAACGAAACTTCTGGCATTGGATTAGACAATTTTATAGAAACAGCCAAAGAAATTGATGAATATAAAGACATTATAATTAGTAAAGATAAGGCCCTAGATATAATGGATGAAAATACATTGCTAGTTGTAGTAGATACTCACAAAACAAGCTATGTACAAGCACCAGAATTATTAGAAAAAACAAACAAAATAGTAATAATAGACCACCATAGAAGAAGTACAGACTTTATAGAAAATGCAATACTTACTTTCCATGAAGTATATGCATCATCTGCATGTGAATTAGTAACAGAGCTTATAGAATATTCAGAACAAGACATAAACTTAAGCCCAATAGAAACAGAAGGTTTATATGCAGGAATAATGATGGATACAAAAAACTTCACATTTAAAACAGGAGTAAGAACCTTTGAAGCAGCTGCCTTCTTAAGAAAATGTGGTATAGACATTATAAAAATAAAAAAATGGTTCCAAAGCGATTTACAAACATATAACAAAATAGCAGAAATAGTAAATAAAACAGAAATAATAAAAGGAACAATAGGAATAGCATGCTATGAAGAAAATGACAAAAATGCTAACATAGTATGTGCAAAAACAGCAGACGAGCTATTAACAATAAGCGATATAACAGCATCATTTGTAATAGGAAACTTAGAAGATAAAATCTGTATAAGTGGACGTTCAATAGGAGATATAAATGTTCAAATAATCCTAGAAAAAATGGGCGGTGGAGGTCATATAACACTAGCCGGAGCTCAAGTAGAAGGAATGAATATAAACGAGGTAAAACAAGAACTAATAACAAAAATAGATGAATATTTTGAAGAAATATTAAATTAAAAAATGACGCATTGGGGACGTTTTCCAATGCGTCATCTGTCCCTTTTGCGTCATGAAAGTACTAATTTGTTAAATTAACTAAAAAGCCTTGAAAAATAGACATTTTTAAGGTAAAATAAGTACAGTTTAGAACAATATAGAACAGTGGAGGCAAGATAATATGAAAGTTATTTTATTACAAGATATAAAAGGAGTAGGTAAAAAAGACCAAATAATAAATGCAAATGATGGATATGCAAGAAATTATTTATTTCCAAAAAAATTAGCAGTAGAGGCAACAACTGGAAACTTAGGAAATTTAAAAGCAAAACAAGAGTCAAATCAATATAGAAAAGATATGCAAAAGGAAGAGGCAATAAAGTTAGCAGATAAAATAAAAGATATAACATTAACAATAAAAGTAAAAGCAGGGGAAAATGGTAAAATATTTGGAGGAGTAACTGCAAAAGAAATAGCAGAAAACTTAAAAACACAATATGCTATAGATGTAGATAAAAAGAAAATAAATTTAAGTGAAACAATAAAAGTTATAGGAACAAGAACAGTAGATATTAAATTGTATGAGGGTGTAACTGGAAAACTAAAATTGGAAGTTAGAAGTTAGAAGTTAGAAGTTGGAAGTTGGAAAAATTGGGTAAATACTTCGGAGAAATTACCCCAAATTCCAACCTCTAACCTCCAACTTCCAACCTCCAAATGTCAAAATTAGCTAAAAGATATTTTTCTTTTAAGCACAATTTACAAAAAGGAGTAAAATATGGAGTTAGGAAAAGTACCACCACACGATACAGAAGCTGAGCAAGCAGTTATAGGTAGTATGCTTACAGATAAAGAAGCTATTATATCTGCACTAGAAGTACTAAAAGAAGATGATTTTTATAGAGAAGATAATAAAACAATATATGAAGCTATTATGAATTTATATAATAGAGCTGAGCCTGTTGATATTATAACTTTAAAAGCTGAACTTTCTTCAATGGGAAAATTAGATAGCGTTGGTGGACTAGAGTATTTAGCAGAGCTTCCAGACAAAGTTCCAACAACTTCTAATGTAGAAAAATATATAAAAATAGTAGAAGAGAAATCATTGCTTAGAAATTTAATAAAAACAGCTAATGATATTATTAAACTTGGCTATGATGAAACACAAGAAGTAGAAGTTTTAATGGATCAAGCAGAACAAAGAATATTTAATACTATTCAGGCTAAAAATCAAAAAGGCTATTCTTCAATAAAGGATATTTTAGTTGATACATTTACGGAATTAGAGCAATTATATAATAAAAAACAACATGTTACAGGTGTACCTACAGGTTTTGCAGACTTAGATTATAAAACAGCAGGTTTACACGGCTCAGAATTAATACTTGTTGCAGCAAGACCAGCAATGGGAAAATCTGCTTTTGCATTAAACATAGCAACATATGCAGCTACAAGAGGAAATACACCAGTTGCAATATTTAGTTTAGAAATGTCAAAAGAACAAATGGTAAATAGAATTCTATGTAGTGAAGCAATGGTAGATAGTAACAAAGTAAGAACAGGTACAATAGATGATGAAGACTGGGCAAAACTTGCAGATGCGTCAGGTGTACTTTCAGAGTCTAAAATATTTATTGATGATACACCAGGTATATCAATAATGGAGATAAGAGCAAAATGTAGAAAACTAAAACTAGAGCAAAACATAGGACTAGTAGTAATAGATTATCTACAATTAATTCAAGGTTCAGGAAAAAGAGGAGCTTCACGTGAACAAGAAATTTCAGAAATAAGTCGTTCATTAAAAATACTAGCAAAAGAAATTAATGTTCCAGTAATTGCACTATCTCAATTATCAAGAGCTGTTGAACAACGTCCAGACCATAGACCAATGCTATCAGACCTTCGTGAATCTGGAGCAATAGAGCAAGACGCAGATATTGTTACATTTTTATATAGAGACGATTATTACAATGAAGATAGCGAAAAGAAAAATATAGCAGAAATAATACTAGCAAAACACCGTGCAGGTTCAACAGGAACAGTAGAACTATTATGGCTAGGAAACTATACAAAGTTTGCAAATATAGAACGTTATAGGGAATAAGAAAATTTTGTAGGGGCGTGCACTGCACGTCCGTTGCTCCAACGAAAATGCCTAAATGAATATAAGATTAGGGTAATTTTTTCGAAGGGCGGACGTGTAATACACGCACCTACAATATTTAGAAATATAAAAGGAAATAAAAAATGTTAGAAAAAAAGGTATTAAACACAATTAAAAAGTATGATTTAATAAAAAATGGAGATAATATAGTCGTTGGTGTATCTGGTGGTCCAGACTCAATGGCTTTATTAAATATACTTATAAAATTAAAAGAACAAATAAATTTTAATATAATAGTTGCACATATAAATCATATGATAAGGCTTGAAGCAGACGAAGAAACAAAATATGTTCAAAATTTTTGTAAAATGTATAACATTAAATGTTTTATAAAAAAAGAAAAAGTAGAAGAAATTGCTAAAAATGAGAAAATAGGAACAGAAGAAGCAGGAAGAAAATTAAGATATTCTTTTTTTCAAGAAATATGTATAAATGAAAAAGCAAATAAAATAGCAACAGCTCATACCGCAAATGACAATAGCGAAACGGTATTTATGAATATAATGAGAGGTTCAGGAACAGCTGGTTTAAAAGGAATAGAGCCAAAAAGAGAAGAAAAATATATTAGGCCTTTAATAGAATGTACAAGGTTTGAAATTGAAGAATACTGTAAAAATGAAAAGTTACAGCCTAAAATAGATAAATCAAACAATGAAAATATATATACAAGAAACAAAGTAAGAAATATGCTTATTCCTTTTATAGAAGAAAACTTTAACCCTAATATAGTAGCTTCATTAAATAGGCTATCAGAACTTGCAAAATTAGAAAATGAATATATAGAAAAAGAAACTAAAAAAAATTATGATAAAGTATTAATAGATCAAAACTTAGGGAATAATACAAAAGAAAGAAAAAATAGTGTAATATTAGACTTAAAAAAGTTTAATTCATTAGATTTAGTAATAAAAAATAGACTAATGCTATATACTATTGGTAAGGTGCTTGGAAATAGCCAAAACGTAGAAAGAGTAAATGTTGAAGACTTAGTAAAATTATGTGCTAAAAATATAGGAAACAAATATTTAACACCAAATAAAAATATAAAAGTAATGGTAAATAACGGTAAAATTTATTTTACGCAACAATAAAAAACATTGTAGGGGCGTGCATTGCACGTCCGTTGCTCCAACGAAAATACCCGAAGTAAATATTATATGGTAATTTCTACGAAGAGCGGGCGATTGGACTAACGCATAACTTATCTGTAACTCACTTTGCTCGAACAGCTAAGAAATAATCGACCCTACATTTTAAAAATTAATTACTTTTTAAAATGTAAATTTATACAAATATAGCATCCGTAAGCACTTACAAAACACGCATTTTTGTAAAGAAAAAGACATATAAAAAACTATTGAATTAAAGAAAAAAGTATGTTATATAAAATAGTGTTAAATAATAAAAGGTAGGAAAAAATAGAATATCTAATTTCCAACCTCCAACTTTCTATTACAACAAAGGAGGAAAAAAATTGAAAAATAGTATAAAAACCCTAGCAATGTGGTTAATTATAATGGTAATATTTATTGTATTAATTACATCAATTATGGATAATAGTAGTAACAAGCTTGCCTATTCAGAATTAGTATCTAAAATAGAAACTGGTGATGTTAAAGAAATTGAAATTTCATCAGATGGTACAAAGGCAGAAGTTATTTTAAAAAATGAGAATAACCCAAAAGAAGTTAATATACCAAGTATAGATAGTTTAATGGATACACTACAAGATTCTATGAAAACAGAAAGTGTAAAAGTAACAGAAAAATCTGAATCAATATTCATGATAATATTAAGTTTACTTACACCATTTGGAATATTAATAATTTTCTTATTATTCTGGTTTTTCTTAATGAGTTCAAATCAAAATGGTGGAAATAAGACTATGACATTTGGAAAAAGTAAAGCAAGAGTTTTAAACCCACAAGACAAAGCAAGAGTTACATTTAAAGATGTAGCAGGTGTAGATGAAGAAAAAGAAGAATTAGAAGAAATAGTAGAATTTTTAAAAAATCCAAAGAAATTTACAGACATGGGAGCTAGAATACCAAAAGGAGTTCTACTTGTAGGACCTCCAGGAACAGGTAAAACACTTTTAGCAAAAGCTGTAGCAGGAGAAGCAGGAGTGCCATTTTTTATTATAAGTGGTTCAGACTTTGTTGAAATGTTTGTAGGTGTTGGTGCATCAAGAGTAAGAGACTTATTTGAAGAAGCTAAAAAGAAAGCTCCATGTATCATATTTATAGATGAAATAGACGCAGTTGGTCGTCAAAGAGGTGCAGGACTAGGCGGAGGACATGATGAAAGAGAGCAAACTCTAAATCAACTATTAGTTGAAATGGATGGATTTGCAGAAAATGAAGGTGTAATAGTTCTAGCTGCAACAAATAGACCAGATGTATTAGATAAAGCGTTATTAAGAGCAGGAAGATTTGACAGACAAATAATGGTAGGTTCACCAGATGTAAAAGCAAGAGAACAAATATTAGAAGTACATTCAAGAAAGAAAAGATTAGCACCGGATGTAGACTTAAAAGTAATTGCAAAAAACACATCAGGTTTCGCCGGAGCAGACTTAGAAAATATTTTAAATGAAGCAGCATTGCTTGCAGCAAGAAGAAATATACCAGAAATAGGAATGAAAGAAATTGAAGATGCAATGGTAAAAGTAACAATGGGACCTGAAAAGAGAACAAGAGTAAGAAGTGAAAAAGAAAATAAACTTGTTGCTTATCATGAAGCAGGTCATGCAGTTGTAAGTAGATATTTACCAACACAAGATCCAGTTCACCAAATTTCAATAGTACCAAGAGGGATGGCAGGAGGATACACAATGTATCGTCCAACAGAAGATAAAAACTTTATGTCTAAAACAGAAATGGAAGAAAATATTGTTTCATTACTAGGAGGTAGAGTTGCTGAAAGCTTAATACTAAATGATATTTCAACAGGAGCAAGTAATGACATAGAAAGAGCAACTAAAATTGCAAGGAGTATGGTAACTAAGTATGGAATGAGTGATAAACTAGGAACAATAATGCTAGGTTCAGGTGGAGAAGAAGTATTCTTAGGAAGAGACTTTGCTCAATCAAAAGAATATTCAGAAGAAACAGCAGCGTTAGTTGATTCAGAAGTCAAAAAAATAATTGATAAAGGTTATAAAACAGCAGAAGAAATATTAAAAGCAAACATAGATAAGTTACATGCAGTAGCTGGAGTATTACTAGAAAAAGAAAAAATTGACGGAGAAGAATTTGACCAAATATTTAATGGATAAAAAGTAAAAAATCATGAGAAAATCTCATGATTTTTATATTATAGGAAAGTATGCTATTTTAAGTTATAAAGTAGCGCGAAGTGAGTAATATATTTTATTTTTGTAATGAAGTCCCGACAGCCCACCCTCGGCAGTTGAATACCCGTGAGCTTGGAGGGTGAAATGGAAAAAATAAAATATATTACTCACTGGGAGCGAACAATTTAAAACGTAAGGTGGCAAAGCCACTTTTTTATTCAATTAAACATATTGCAACAATTCACATAATGTGGTATAATATAAACATTGTAACAAGTAACTATTAACTTTTATTAAATTAAATAGGAGGAAATTAATATGAAACGGAATGCTCAGAGTTTAAGTATTTGTGTACCGGGTAAGAAATGTATCAATCAGTGTAAGTTCTGCGTGTCATGTATGCATGCAGATGCCTACAAAAATCAGATGGACGAAAACCTTCCTTTTTATGACCTCTATTTTGAGGACTATGTAAAAAGAATGATCTTTGCCAAAGAAAATGATGCAAATATCATGATGATTACAGGTGATATTGAGCCTTTGCAGAATAGACATTTTCTGCAGACACTTGCAATGATTAACCAATATGTACTTCCGCAGAGAGGCTGTAGTGCTTTTAACTGGATTGAGGTTCAGACATCAGCAGTAGGCTTCGACAGAAACTGTGCAAGATTTTTGAGAAATACAGTTGGTGTAAGTGTGCTTTCATTTTCATTATCAAGTTTTGACGATGATGCAAATGCAGAAATTGTAGGTATGCCGAAGAATATGAAGGTAAATATTCATGAAGCATGTGCAATTGCAAAGGAGTATGATTTTACACTTAGGCTTAGTCTTAATATGAGCCAGGAAATGTTAAAAAGCTCTGGAGAAATGCACACGAATTGTTATGATACAATAATTCATGGTATATTTATGCAATCAAAGCGATTAGGTGCAGACCAGATGACATTTAGGAAATTTTACACAAATGGAGATAATGAACAAAGCAAGTGGATTAAAGAAAATCAAGTAGATGATAAGTTTTTTGAGGTATTACATCACTATGTGAAAACAGAAGGCAGGTTAATAGGCACTTTGCCGTATGGATACAAACAGTATTCTGTACAAGGAATTTCAGTTGTAATTGACGAAGACTGTATGAATGAAGCAAAGGTAGAGAAGGAAGCTTCAAAGTATTTTGTAATACGTCCTGATTGCAAAATTTATGATGGCTGGAATAAGGAAGATATTATTTTCTAAAACAAACCAGAAAAAGGGTAGAAATTTCTACTCTTTTTCTGGTTTTTGTTACAATTCACAGCTTTTAAATTTATAGATGTTCTGTAACGGATATTTAATATAAAAAATATATTAAACATCCTGTGTGGACTTTAAGCTATTATAGCTGTGAATTCAAATTTTTTAAATAAATTAAAAAAATTCTTAAAAACTATTGACAAAAACAGTTATTATCAATATAATAATAACAGAAATACTTATTAATAAAATGATAATATCAAATAAAGGAAGTGAGGTATATGAGAAAAGGAAATACTGTTGTTGTATTTGGAGGATCATTTAATCCACCAATAAATTCACATTTTGGAATAGCACAGCAGGTACTAAATCAATATGAACAAGTAGAAAAAATTATATTTATACCTGTAAACAAAAAATATGAAAAAGATGGATTACTTGAAAATAAACATAGGTTTAATATGTTAAAGCTAGTAGCAGATAAAAACGATAACTTTATAGTATCAGATATAGACATGAATGAAAATCGCTCTTTGTATACAATAGAAACATTAGAAGAAATACAAAAGCAGTATAAGGATAAAGAAGTATGGTTTTTAATTGGAAGTGATAACCTGAAAGAACTTCATACATGGAAAAGAGCAGAAGATTTAGTTTCTAAATACAAAGTTTTAGTAATGGAAAGAAACGAAGACAAAATACAAGATATAATAAAAAAAAATGAATTATTAAATTGCTATAAAGAAAATATAATAAAATTAGATGAAGAAATAAGAAGCAATTATAGTTCAACTTATATACGTTCACAAATAAAGAAAAAAAAGAGTGTAAAATATTTAATGCCAGATGATGTGTATGAGTATATTAAAACAAATAATCTATATATAAACACATAAGGTTATGCTACAAATTTTAATCACTACTAATTTGATTTTATTTGTAGGGGCGAGCATAGTTCGTCTGATCTTTCTACGAAATTGCCTAAGTGAATAGTTAATAGTGAAGAATGAATAGTGAATAGTACAAAATTAAAATTTTGAAAGGATGATGTATATGATTAAAGACATTGAAAAGGAAGTTGAAGCAATTACAAAATGGATAAAAGCATATGTAGAAGAAACAAAAACAGAAGGTGTAGTTATAGGAAACAGTGGAGGCAAAGATTGTGCTACAGTAATAGCATTAGCTCAGAAAGCTTTAGGTAAAGAAAATGTACTAACAATAGCAATGCCATGTAATTCTATAAAAGCAGATATAGAAGATGCAAAATTAGTATCAGATGCATTTGGAGTTAAGCTATTAAAAATAGATTTAACCGATACTTACCAAACACTAGAAACTGAAATTGACAAAGTAATAGAGGAAATTACTGAGGGAAAAGAAGAATGGAGAGGAAGAGAAGCAAAAATAAATACAAAACCACGTTTAAGAATGACAACACTATACTATATAGCACAAAACTTAAACTACTTAGTAGCAGGAACAGGAAATAAATGTGAAGCCACTGTGGGTTACACAACAAAATGGGGAGACAATGCAAGCGACTTTAATCCAATAGGAGAATTCACAGTAGAAGAAGTACTCCAAATAGGAAAATACCTAGGAGTACCAGAAAAAATCATAAATAAAGCACCAAATGATGGTTTAGGGGGACTAACAGACGAAGAAAAATTAGGAGTAACCTACAAACAAATAGCAGAATATATAGAAACAGGAAAAACAGAAGAAAAAGCAATGGAAATAATAAAACGAAAAGAAAAAATATCAGAACACAAAAGAAAACCAATACCAATATATAAAAGACTATAACAAAATGACCCAATTAGGGACAGTCCCTAATTGGGAAAAAAGAACAAAAAGGGACAGGGTTTAATTAAAAAATATTAAGCATAGAAATATGCTTAAATTTATACAAAGTGATAGTATTAAAATAATAATAAGAAAAATATAAAAAGGAGGAAAAAATATGAATGAAAAACTAAAAACAATAAAAATCAAAGGAAAAGAATTATTTAACCATATCTTCATAGATGGACTAACAGGAATGGCTTGGGGGTTATTCTCAACCCTAATAATAGGATTAATAATAGAGCAAATAGGAAAACTAATAGGAAATAATCAAATAGGAAATATGCTAATTTTAATAGGAAAAGTTTGTAGTGTATTAACAGGTGCAGGAATAGGAGTAGGTGTAGCAGTAAAATATAAAGCATCTCCATTTGTAACAATTTCAGCAGGAATGGCAGGCTTAATAGGAGCATTTGCTAGCAAAATATTAGTAGGAAGTGTATTGGTAAATGGAAGCATAATACTAACAGGACCAGGAGAGCCAATGGGAGCATTCATAGCTAGTTTAGTAGGAATAGAAATAGGAAAACTAATAACAGGAAAAACAAAAGTAGATATTATATTAGTACCATTAGCTACAATTTTAATAGGTGGAGCAATAGGCTTACTAGTAGGACCAGCAATTTCAAATTTTATGACTATACTAGGAAATATGATTAACTGGGCAGTAGAAAGTAGGCCATTCATAATGGGAATATTAGTGTCAGTAATAATGGGTATGATATTAACCTTGCCAATTAGTTCAGCAGCAATATCAATTATTTTAAACCTAAGTGGATTAGCAGCAGGAGCAGCAACAGTAGGATGCTGTGCAAACATGATAGGATTTGCAATAGCAAGCTATAAAGAAAATAAAGTAGGTGGGCTATTATCACAAGGAATAGGAACAAGTATGTTACAAGTGCCAAACATAATGAAAAAACCAGTAATATGGCTACCAGCAATAATAGCAAGTGCCATACTAGGCCCAGTATCAACAATGGTTTTCCACATGACAAATAACGCTTCAGGAGCAGGAATGGGAACAGCAGGTTTTGTAGGGCAATTCATGACATGGCAAACAATGGCAGGAACAGAAAGTCCAGTAACACTAATAATAAAAATAGCACTATTACATTTCATATTACCAGGAATGATAGCATGGGTAGTTAGCTACGTTATGAGGAAAAAAGGCATAATAAAAGATGGAGATATGAAATTGGAGCTATAATTTGATATAATTATTGTATGTGCAATAATAGCTAAAAAGCAATAGAACATTGACAAATTATGTAAAATGAAATATAATATAGAAAATAAAAATAGGAGGAATAAAATATGCCAAAATTCATCAGTGGAGAAAACTTTATATTAGTAAAAGAACGTACCTCACGGAAAGGTAACAAAGCAATTTGTGTTATAAGGTCATCAGGTTATACTATTGATGAAAAGGCTATAACCGAGCCGTGGATACTTACACAATTAAGAACAATACCAAAAAAGGATCGTTCACATTTACCAGACCCAGTTATAGCTAATCAAACAGGTGATGTATTAAAACCTTATGAAGAAATGGACTGTAATGTATATGGACTATATGCAAAGCCAGAGTGTAAAGGCATAAAAGAATTACAAAAAGAATTAGCGCAATTTATAAAGGACAATATAGTAAATAACTATGAAAAGCATGCATTAATAGGACATTCAAAAGGGGCTTTAATTTTTGCAGGTTTACCATTAGATACTCATACTAATATTCTATTAATTGCTCCGACATTTGGGACGATAATGGGAAATGAAGAGTTAATGATAAAAACATTAGATGAATATAAGAAAAGTAAAAATATCATTCAGAAAGTTATACTTACACCAGATATAGCGTTATATAAATGGGTAATGCGCACAATAGGGAGTAGAAGACCAATAGATTATGATATGTCAATAAATTCAGACTTTATATTGAAAGAATTGAATTTATCTTACTTAAGTTATCACCGCACAATGCTTATAACAGCAACATGTCCAACAGGAATATTTATTAATTCGACAGATGCTTTTTTTAGACATTATGGGAAATATCTTGGATTAGATAAGCAAGCAGATGGAATGGTTACACTAGAAAAGCAGAGATTATGTGAAAACTTAGTAGATAAAGTAACTACGATAGAAGCAACTCATCCCACTATTTTGGGAAAAGCAGAAACTGAAATTCAAAAATTTTTGAGAGGCATTTAATTATTCTAAAAAATAGTAAAATCAGAAGGTGAGTTTATTTAAACTCACCTTCTGATTTATAAAGTTTAAATTAAAAAGAATTGACAAAAATAATAGAGAATGTTATTATTAAATTGATAATTAGAAGTAAGAGGTTAGAACTCAGAAATTACCATATTTCTAACTTCCAACCTCCAACTTCCAACCGGAGGCCAAATATGATAAAAGAAGAATTTTTTAAACCATCAGTTACAGTAGATACATTAATATTCACAGTTAGGGACTTAAATGTGGATAACTACAGGAAATTACCAGAAAAAAAGTTTCAAGTATTATTAGTAAAAAGAGCAGGGGAACCATATAAAGATAAATGGTCATTACCAGGAACATTTGTAGGAAAAGAAGAAAAATTTGAAGAAGCAGTAAATAGATGCCTAGAGGAAAAAGCAAATATTAAAGATATATATTTAGAACAGTTATACTCATGGGGAGATCCACAAAGAGACCCAAGAGAAAGAGTAATTAGTACATCTTATATGGGATTATTAGATACAGGCGATATTCAAATAAAAGCAGGAAGAAATGTAGAAGATGTAGACTGGTTTAATATAAAATTAAATACTATAAAAGAAAAAAGCAAAGAGAAAAAAGATG
>CAPNDH010000018.1 GCA_948664205.1 uncultured Clostridia bacterium
AAAAATATAAAAAAATTCTCAAAAAAAGTGTCCAAAAACTTGACATAGATCCATATTAATATATAAAGTATACCATAAATTATTATTTTATTTATTCTAAAACAGTTGATAGTCCAAAATAAGTAGTTACTCCTCCCCAGTCTGCCGGTGGAAATTCTAAATGTACTGGCGTGTTAATTACAAAATAATCATAGTCATGTATTATTTTATGAGCTTCAAAACATTTCTTTAAGCTATGCTCATCCATTCCTTCTTTTAGGGTATTATAAGCTTTTTGTAAATCTTCTTTTGTTTTTGCATTTGTTGGTATATTTTTAATCTTAGCTAATTCATCTAAAACATATAAAAATCTTCCTCCATTATCCACTTTTGTTCCAGTGAATGGATCTGTAAATACTTCATAACTTGTAAAATCATCCCAGTATGGGCTATTTTTATCTTTTATTAATCTAACTGCATCTAATAATTCATTTTCTAGATTGATATGAATATATCTAATATTTTTTTGCAAATTTTTCTTTGCATCTTCTGTTAATCCTTCTAGTGCTTTATCTTGTGCTGCATAACATTTTTCTTGACTTGGAATTTCTAGATTACTATCATGTAAATAGTATTTTTCATTAGTAAAAGCAAGTATTTCCATATATATTTCTCTACTTATATAATAATCTTTTATATTATCTTTTGCTTCTATTTGAACTACTCCATTCTGACTATTTATTCCACCTATTCCCTGCATTTTTAGTAAACATTCAAATTCTCCTACTATATGTATTTCCCATAAAGCATCATCAAAAGTGTCATATTTTGCATCTTGTCTTTCGTTCCAATGTGTTTTTGTAAATAGATTCATAAACTTTTCTATCTGTGGTATTTCAGTTATATAATATGTTGTAGGATTGGCTAAGTCTGACATATTATTTATAAGAATAATATTAGTAATATTATGAGGTATATATTTAGAAATCTCATTTGTTTTTATTGGATTATAAACTTCGTTAGTTTGTTCTGTATTGTATATTTCAACTTTGCTCATATTTACATCAATTTTGTTTGCGAATATATTTCCTAAATAAAGTCCAAAAACTATTAATAATATTGTTATAAGAATTAATAAAATAATTATATAAACTTTTTTCATATTCATTTTCCCCTCATATTTATCATTTACTTAAATTTATAGTAATTCTCTTATCTTTTATTGTTAAATTAAGTTTCAATATATTTGTATATTCATCTCTTGTAATTGGAAATGTAAAATAGCAAGTTACATCTCCATTTGGATGGTATACTCTTCCATTACTTCCTTCTTTATTTGAAATAACTTTTTCAAATATTTTACCATTTTGATTTTCTAATGTTGCTATTATATCATTTTCAGGAATATTCAATATTTCCTTTAAAAAATTATCTAACCCTTCTTCAGTTGGTTCATATACCTTTCCATATTTTTTTATTGTTAATTCTATACGCATTTCTGTGTAAGTTCCTATTGCTTCCTTTAATATTATATTGTTTTTTTTATCGTTCTTATCTTTAACACTATATATTAAATTTTTTCTATTGTAAAATACTTCTGGCAAATCTACTTCTATGTTCCATTCTCCTTCTAGATTTTGACTGACTCTATCGTTCGTGATGTTTTCAACTCTTGATATTATATTTATATTTTTAAAATCAAATATTAGCTTTTTACTTTTTGGATACCCAGTAGAATACAATTTATATAAAAATTTTACACTATTATCTGTTCTTTCTATAACTTCTGTTTGATATCCCTCGTTAGTATAGTTATTATGCATATTTTTATTACTAAATTCTATATTATGTTTTTTACAAAAATCTTCATATAAATCTATTCTATCATAGCTACAATATATAAGATTATTGTTTTCATCTGAAATTATTAAATCTGATATTTCTATATTATATATTGGTTCAATATTTCCTTTTGACTTTACTTCAAATACTATATCTAAATTATAGTCATCCATTAAAATATTATCCACTTTTACTGATATTCCATTATCTTCAATGAAGTCCATATTTGTATTTTGAATATAACCATCTTCTGCCATTTGTATAATACCTTTGCTTGTTGTTTCAGGCTTAAAAATATTATTTATCCATTTTGATATATCTTTTGCAAAGACTACACTTGCTGTTATTGCTATAAAAGCAGATATAAGTGATATAAATTTAATTATTATATTTGAATGTATTATTGTATGCTTCTTTGTTTCAAATGCAGTTACAATTACTTGCTCAAATTCCTCTGGTTCATATATTTGTTTTTGTATAGTGTTTTCAATTAAATTATCTATATTATTCATTATCTAGACCTCCTTTATAAGTGTTTTTTATTTTTCCTTTAGCTCTTGAAAGTCTTGTTTTTATTGTGTTCTCATTTACATTTAATATTTTACTAATTTCTTTTGTAGTATATTTTTCTGCATAAAATAGAACAATAATTATTCTTTCTTCATATTTCAAATCTTTAATCATTTCATAAAAATCTAGTGTATCTTCTATTAATTGTTGATTACTATTATATTTAATATTTTCTTTATAAAATTCTAAATCATAATTTTCTTCTAAATGATATTTTTTATAGTATTTGTTGCAATTATTTATTAGAATCTTTACTATCCATGACTTAAATTTACTTGGTTCTTTTAATTTCTTTATGTTTTTATATGCAGATAACATTGTTTCTTGCATTATATCTTTAATAGCTTCTTCATCTGAAGTTCGCATTTTTGCTATTTTATACAAGTTATTTTTTATTAACAATATTGCTTGCGTAAATGCTTCTTTATCTCCTTTTTGTGCTTTTTTTATTAGTTCTTCCAATACTTTTCCTCCTTATATGCATATATTTAGTATCTATTATATAAGAGTTTAATAATAAATAAAATAGTTTCATTTTTTATTATTAATTTTTTATAAAACAAAAAATAGCCATTTCTGACTATTTTCCGAACAATTTATTTTTCTGTTTGTAACTTAGCATTTATAAATTATTTAACTAATTCTATAATGTCCTATAATGTAATCTTTATCATATAATTCTAATACATCTTCTTCATAATTTATTTGCATAGGATTTGCGTGATGTATTAAAAATGGTATACCTCTTTTATTTCTTTTATCTGATATTACCCCTATATGGTCTTTAAAGACTATTATATCTCCACCTTGCCATTCTTCTATTTTTGATAAATCTGTTGTAAGAGTTATATTATTATTTTTAAAATATATATTTAAGTTTCGTACTCTTCTAAAATCAATATTTTTATCTATTACTTCGATATCATATTTTTCTTTGTTATTTATAATATCTTCATTTACTAATTCCATTAAATTATATCCTGCATCTTTAAGTCCAAATCCTACCACATCTGTACAAACTCCATATTCGTCATTTGGATAGCCTGTATTATAATATTTACTTTGATATTTTGGCTTTGTTTGTATGTATTTTTTTACATTATTTAATATATCAGTTTGGTCATCTATTCCATCATTATCTTTATCAATATTACTAATATAAGTTTTAATATTAAAGTCATTATTTGTATATTGCTTATGTGGTATAATACTAAATTTATATAAAAATATTGTTGCTATTAGAATTAATACTATACATCCTATTATAGATATTATAATTTTCCTTTTCATAATATGCCTCCAATTTTGATACTCACATACATGATTAATGAATTGTAATTTCTCGAGATGATTATACTATAAATTTTTAAAAGTAGCAAATCATTTGACTTGCTACTTCTATTAGTCAAAGAGCATTTTGATTTTACTATTCAACTGATAACCTAACATCTTGATATAATTTGTTATTGCTTATTTCTGGACTATCTCCAACAAATGCCTTACTTGCCTCTTTATCTCCCTGTAATTGCCACATAAACCAAGCTGTAACATATCCATCTGCTGAATATAACATCTGTCCGTGTTCTGCTCCAATTCTTCTTGCTATTGCCTTTGATGATGGTATTTTATTATACATTTTGGCCATTTTTTCAATAGGTATTACGGATTGTGTTTCAAAATCTCCATTAGTTCCTGCTATCATCAATGTTGGTATATTTATTTTAGTTAAATCATATTTCCACCCAAACACGTGTGCCGTTTCTTCGTGTGTTGGAGATAAAGCTACTGCTGTTTTGTATTTGTCCTTATGTTCCATAATAGTGGTTGCTGTGAACACTCCTGCTCCACCTTGCGAATGCCCTGTTATCCCTACATTGTCTAAATCTAATTTGCCATAAAAAATACTGTTACTATTATCATTTTCAGATATAATCAAATCTATTGTTTCATCAGCAGACTTACCAAATCCTGTGCTACCATCATCATTACCAATAACCACAAATCCCCAAGAAGCTAAATGTTTAAATAATGCTTTATATTTTTTAGGCAAAACTCCAGTACCATTTAATATAACTACTACTGGATATTTTTGGTCGCTATTTTTTAATTCTTCTGGATAATAAATATAATATTTCTTTGTTATTTCTGAGCCATCTCTTTTTATGTTCTTAACTTTATAATCTCCCATTGATAAATATTTAGCTTCAATGTCTCCACCTGTTTTTACTTCCTTCGTATAGTTATTTGGTGTCATTGGTATAAATGACATTATAACTAAAAGTACAATGACTAATACAATAGGTATTAAAATTATTATTCCAATTATTTTCAACATTTTTTTCATACTATTACCTTTTCCTTATTTAACTGGCATATATTTATTTAAGTATTCTTCTACTGTTTCCATCCATTCTTGATAAACTTTATTATCATTTTGCAATCCATGTCCTGAATGAGAACATTCAAAATATTTATAATCCACATTATATTTCTTATATGTTTCTAATAATCTTTGTGAGCCCTTAAATGGTTGAACTTTATCATATTTTCCATAAGCAACTACACTTGGAACTGTATTTTCATCTACCCACATTACTGCTGATATAGGTTTTAGCTTTTCTACATATGAGCCATCCTTAATCATCTCTGGGGTTAATTCTACTCCACCCATAACTCCTAGTAGCCCAGCTGCACCTTTTCTTGATTCATCTGTATCTTGGTCAAAGCCATATATATCCCAATCTTCTGCATAAAAACTTGAAGGTCCAACTGCACCAAATAATAATTTTACTGGTACAGGTGCTTCTTTACTATCTCTATAAGCATAAATCATTGCTAGGGAGTGACCTGCTGAACCTCCTGCTATTCCCATTTCATTTATATTATATCCATATTCTTTCGCCTTTTCTATAACAACAGGAATAGCTTGTTTTATTTCATTTGACTGTGATAAAACTGATTTTTCATTTGTTTCATTTCTTAATGTATAGTTAATACCACAAGCTACATAACCTTTTGAACATAACCAAGAAAGCATTTCTACATCTCCTGATTTATCTCCTGCTGTAAATCCTCCTGCATGGAGATAAACAACTAGTCCATAGTTTTCTTTATCATTATCTTTTGGCAAATATAAATCAAATTTATGTGCTTCTCCTTCTCCATAGCTAATGTCTTTATGAAGTGTTCCTAAATCATCACTCCACTTAACAGAATACTTTTTTGCCCATGATGGCTGAATTTTCATTTTTGAATATACACCAATTCCAACTGAAAACAAAAATACTAATATACATATAAATATAAACATTCCTTTTCCTCTTTTCTTTTCTCTCATAGTATATTACCTCCAAATAATGTGCCACCAATTAATAGATTTAAAGCACCTCTAAAAGCTAATCGACCTAATATAAATCCAATAATTGCTATAACAACAAGAATGATAATCCTTTTTCTGTCAAACATATTTTATACCTCCTTGACTTATTATAAATAATACTATATTATTATGTAACAAATGTAGCATATTATAATTAAATTCTCAATAGTAAATACTCAAAATGCAACAGACAGGAGCGAAGTGTAGCATGAATAATATTAAAAGAGCAAAAGATTATATAACCCAATCTTTACTATATCTTATGAAAAAAGAAAAATTTGAAAATATTACTGTAACTGATATATCAAAAAAAGCAGGTGTTAATAGAATTACCTTTTATCGCAATTTTAATAGCAAAGAAGAAGTTCTAAAGTGCTATTTAGATAGTGTTACTGATAATTTTATTAAAACAAGCAAAATATTATATACTCCAGATAACTTTCAAAGTTATATCATAAATTTATTTACACATTTAGAAAGATATAAAGATATCGGAATTTTACTATATAAATCTAATATGCTACATTTTTTAAAAGATGAATTTGATAGAATATTTTTAGCAAAAGCTAAAGATTCTAATGAAACATATCATTATGCTTTTATTTCTGGTGGATTATATAATCTTTACTATTATTGGATTAAGAATAATTTTAAAGAAACACCAAAAGAATTATCAAATATATTTAGAGAATTTTATATTTTAAAAGGAGATAGCATTTAAACTATCTCCCTTATATTTTGTAATTTTTCGAGATGATTATAACAAAGACTATATATCTTTTACATAAATATCTAGCTTTATAAATCATGTGTTAGTCTTGAATTTATATATATCCTTTTTCAGATAATTCCTTCTTTTTCTCTTTTTTAGTAGTTTTATTTTTAGCATTACATTTTTTATTTTCCTAGCTTACTATAATTTATAATGTTACTTTCTTATTTTACAAAGTTAATTTAAGTATAAAGTAATCCTAAACCCATCATAGTTGCTCGAACGTTCACTGATGCAACCACGATCACCCGCTGAATTAAATGCTACATAGCTGTAGGCACCGCCTCCTCTACTAACACAATGGTATAACTCATCACTACAATACTCAGAAGTTCTTTCCCATACATTTCCTCCCATGTCGTATATGTTTTTTACTGCTGTTGTTTGTCCAGTTGGAACACTACCTAAATTTTTTTCGTCCTTTTTCTTAGTTTCTCCGTTTATAGCTATATAAGTAAATATTGTATCCATATGATTTCCTTGAGTAGAATTTGTTGGATATGTTGGATAATCTTTTTCTATAAACTTTAATGCTGTGTCCCATGCGTAACTACTACATAACTTTGTATACATTTTACTTGTATCATAATTATTAGTTTCTGCTATTTCTTTTGATAATGTTATACTTTGAGTTTGTGTCACCCCAACATATGGTTCTTGTCCTTTCTTTATTGTCACAACATTTGTATTTCCATTACTTGACATTCCTGATTTTTGTGCATTAGAATTTGTTGATTTTCCATATCCTGCCTCATATCTTCCTATATAATATCCTCCAAATGCTTTTATACTTATTTCATCATTTTTATCTAAAGTTTCTGAATAATCACTATATGAGCCATCCTGAACTTTAAAATCGTATCTATCGTATTTTATTGCTCCTGGAATAATTGTTCCAACTACTCCATCTACATAGCAAGGTATCCATACCCACTGGTTTCCATTTTTGTCTTCTACTACTATTCCTTCATTTATTGTTTTTCCACTATCTTCTGCTAACTTAAATCCATCTGGTATATAATATGAACCATCTGATACATCTACCTTTGTATTTCCAGTTACATATTCTCCATTTCCACTTTGATTTAGTTCTCCTTCTGCTGTTCCTAATGTTCCTTCTTTTTCTTCATCTATATATATATTTGTTGATTCTTTTTCTTTTCTAAGTACAACATTATCTTTTGTTATTATTCTTATCGTTACTCCTGCTAAGATTAACAATATCATGATTGCTATAATCCAGTTAATTATCTTTTTCTTTTCCATATCTCTCTCCTTCTCTCAACTTACTATTTATATTTCAATACAATAATATAAAATCAATTAATTTTTTATTTTATATGTGATTGGAAATTGCGAAAATGCACAATTTATTATTTAATAATAATTAAATTATAACCTATAAAAAGTCCATTTTCTACTACTCCATCAATTTTATTTATCTCTTCTTCAAAATTGGGTTCTATTTTTGGAAATTCTGCAAATAATAATGCGTTTCCATTATCTGTTATTAGCATTCCTTCTCCTACATTTGATTCTTTTATTTCTACATTTGTTGCACCTAACTTTTTTAAGGCTTCTTTTACTATGTCTATTTTATCTATTTTACATTCTACTGGAACTGGATGGTTTTGTCCTAGTTTTTCTACAAATTTTGAACTATCTACTAATATATAGTTTTCTTCTGATGCTTTTATATTCATTTTTTCTCTGTATAAAGCAGCTCCCATCCCTTTAATTAGCCAGTTATGTAGGTCTACCTCATCTGCTCCATCAAAGCACCAGTCTGGCTTTGCTTCACTTAAAGTTATTGTTTCTATTTTTAATTTTTTACATATTTCTTCTATTATAGTTGATGTTGGAATTGCTTTTATTTTTAAGTTTTCTTCATGTACTCTTTTTGCAATTTCTTCTACTGCTAAGTATGAAGTGCTTCCTGAGCCAAAACCTATTATATCTCCATCTTTTACTCTTTTTGCTATCCTTTTAGCTAGTTTTTGCTTTTGCTCTCTATTATCTACATTATTTTTCCAATCAAATTCTTGCATAATTTCCTCCTAGTATTTTTTATATTTATAGTATAGTTTCTCTTATTTTTTAGAATTATATCATAAATATTTGAATAAAGAAATAGGAACCTTACTTAAATTTTTAAGTAAGATTCCTATTTTGTTATTTAATCCATTTGGGTAAATCTACCTTTTCAATGATGGTTGAAAAACTGTTACCGCTTTGAGTTTCAACTCCTAATTTAAACTTATCATCTTCAAGCTCTGTTAAAGAAAGAGCTTTAATGTTTGCTTTAATAATTTTGTCCTGATAAGGTTTAGTAATTGCTCTAATTAAATCTTCTCCATAAAGTCCTTTTTCACATTTCTCTCCTGTTTTAAAAAGAATATGCATATTTTTTATTTCTTTAATATCATCTAATATGATAGCTTTCCGTAGATTCTTATCAACTATTGTTATACTATCTTTTAATGTCATATCCTTTACTTTTTGCATTGCTACATTAAAACTATTATTTCCTTGCAATAGCTTTTCTTTTTCTTCTATCCTAATACAAATTGTACTTATTCCTATTACTATAAATATCATTAAGAGCAACCCTATATATGATAAGATAGCAATTTGATTTCCTAATCCATATCCTATAGAAACAATTGATATTACTGCTAAAACAAATACCAATATGCTATAATTTTTCTTTTTCTTTCTTATCCGCTGTAATGTGTCTTTTTGTTTTAGTTTTATTGGGCTTTTAGATACTATACATACAAATACGATTACTTGTGACATACATAAAATAAATGTTATTATTGCTCCAATAATTGTACTATCCATACTATAATTCCTCCTTTAAATATTAATTTCCTTTGCTGTTTTTAGTTACTTTCGTAACTCCCATAATGCAAAAATAGGAGTTTTCAATATTTAATTCTACATAATTGTATCACGTTTTAGATTAAATATCAACAATTTTACCAAAAATTATGTAATCTTATTGCTTTTCTGATTACTTTATGTTACAATAATGCTAATTTAAAGTATAAACTGTAATATATATCCAAAAAATATTTTTAATGGAGGTGTAAAAATTAAGTTTTTTTAATTACTTTGTAACTTTTAAACAATATTTTCTCAAGGAGGATGACTTATGAAAGAAGAAAAGCAAAAACGGTATTTATGTAATATGTTCTCATTTTTAGACGATGTACAAGGATTTAAAGCATTTTTGTATAGTGCTTGCATTATTATAATCTTTATTCTAATGATAATTTTACTTGCCTATTTAAATTTTAATTATAATCCAAAAATCACTAACAGTGACTGGCAAAGTTCTTATATAGAACGGCAGGAAAAATATTATTACTTGTATAACATTTTTAATGATGTTGTGCATGAAGGCGAAAGACCAAATGTAGAAGCTATTCCTGATGATGTCTTTTATGAATTGATTGATACACGTGATAATGTAATTTTGCATTATTATATTGATTCTGAAAAAGGTCCTCAGACCATCTATAATATGAATATTACATTTTCTAATGATATGCATATTGTAAATACGGAATGTGGTTTGAATTTGGTGTCTGAAGAAGAATATAAGGAAAGTTTTTATCATGAATTAAGAGTAACTGCTTTATTTTTTGGTACTATTCAGTTTACTTATCTTCTTTTCTTATATTTATTTGTTATCACCATATCTAGACTTCATAAAGCAATAGATGAACACAAAGAAATTGAAAAAATGTTACATTCTTAAAATTACTAAAAGCAAGCAAGGATAGCAGTTCTATCTTTGCTTGCTTTTTACTACTCTATACTTTTTAAACTCTCTATCATGTCAATCTTCTTCAAAGCAAAATATGTTACTATATTTACTATTACTGTAAATATTACTGTTATTGCTACTGAATATATATAACTTGGTATACTTATTTCTTGACCAAATCTTAAAACATTTATTTCACATGTTTTTACTATAAATATGCTTAAGAAATATCCTCCTATTAGCCCAAATATTATTCCTATTGTTGTTAATATTGCTGTTTCCCTTGTTACATAGTCATATACTTCTTTATCGTAAAAGCCTAATACTTTTAAACTAGCAAGTTCCCTTATTCTTTCACTAATATTTATATTGGCTAAATTATATAGTACTACAAATGCTAGCATACCTGCTGATACTATTAGTATAATTACAACATAATTTAAGTTTCTCATCATATCATCCATTACATTTTCTATGTTAGAACTTAGTGATACTGTGTTTACATTTGGTTCTTTTAAAAGCTTACTTGCAAGTTCTTCTTCGTGCTCATCTTTTACATTATTTTGTGTAAATAATACATTTGTATCATACTCTCCATATAGTTGTTCATATAAATTTTTTGGCATATATACATAATGATAAATATAATTTTCTACAACATCTGAAATTGTTAAACTACTTTCTTTTCCATCTGCATCTTTTAATATTATACTATCACCTTTTTTTACTTCTAATAGTTCTGCTACTTTATCTGTTATAGCTATTTTTCCTTCTTCTAGCTTAACTTCCTTTTTTGTTTTCCTATCTGATAAATGTATTAATTCATTTATTTTTTCATCTTTTGCTATAATAATTTGTACATCTTCTTCATTTTCTCCATTTACCAATGTTCCAGATGTCATATTAGCTTCTGCTATTTTATTAATCTCTTCTTTTTCTTCTAATGTTTTTATAAAATTTTCTATCTCTGTTTCTTGTAAATCACTTTTTAAGCTAATTTGCATATCGTAGTTATACACATTTTCATATTGTTTTATTAAAATATCTGAAATTGCGTCTTTTACTCCAAAACCTGTTAGTATAAGTGCTGTACTTCCTGCAATTCCAACTATTGTCATAATTACTCTTTTTTTATATCTGAAAATATTACGAACTGTTACTTTTCTGCTGAAACTTAAATTTTTCCATATAAAAGGAATTCTTTCTAATAATATTTTCTTTCCTGCTTTTGGAGCTTTTGGTCTCATTAGCTGGGCTGGTGTATCTCCTACTATTTTTAAAACAGTATATAAGCTTGCACCTATTATACATACACTTGCTAAACCTAAACCTAATATAGCAAAATATACATTAAAACTTGCAACAAAGTTTGGTATTACATACATCATGCTATACATCATCCATATAATTCTTGGAAGTGTTTCAAAGCCTATTATCATTCCTATACTTCCACCAATTAGGCAAGCTAGCCCTGAATATAACAAATACTTGCTTGCAATTTGTGCTTTGTTATATCCTAATGCCTTCATTGTACCTATTTGCACTCTTTGCTCTTCTACCATTCTAGTCATAGAAGTTAGTGATATAAGTGTTGCTATAACAAAAAATACTATTGGAAATACTTTTCCCAAATTTTCTATACTTTTTGTGTCTTGCATAAAGCCACTATAACCTGGGTTTGCATCTCTGCCTAGTATATACCAAGTTGGATGCTCTATTTCTTGCATTTTTTGATTTGCATCTGCTAATTCTTTCTCTGCTTCTTTTATTTTTTCTTCATATTCTGCTTTATTTATTTCAAAAGTTTTTCTTCCTTCTTGTAATTGTTTTTTTGAAGAATTTATTTCTCCTCTTGCATTTTCTAATTGTTTTGCTGTTAACTGTTTTGTTTTATTTAGTTCTTTTTCATTATTTTCTAGTGTAGTTTTAGCATTGTTTAATTTTTCTTTTCCTTCTTTTATTCCATTTTGTATTTGTTCTAAACCATTGTTTATACCTAATATCCCAGCTTCCAACTGTGCTTTTTGTTCTTTTATATTTGTTAATGCTTTTTCTATATTTTCTTTTTGAGCTTGAAGGCTTGCTATTTCTTCTTGTGTTAAATTATTATTGTTTAAGTTTTCATTTATTTTATTTAAGTTTTTTTGTAGTTCTTCTATATTAGTATTTATACTTTGCAAATTAACTTCTAATTCTTGCTTTTGTTTATTTAAAAGTTCTATTTGTTCATTAGCCTTGTGCTCCTCTTTTTTAAAGTTTTCCTCTTCTTCTTTTATTTTAGCTTTAGCTGTATTTATATTTTCTTCTGCTAACTTAAATTTTTGCTCCGCTTCTTTACTTTTATTATTTAAAGTAATTTCAGCAATATTTAATTTTCTTTCTCCCTCTATAATTTCATTTTCTGCTTCTTTTAGCTTATTATTAGCTGTAACCTTTTCTTCTTGTAATTTTGCTTCTCCCTCTTCTAGCTTTTCTTGTGCTGAGGCCTTTACTTCATCATATCTTGCAGTTTCTCTTTGTGCTTTTATTTCTTCTATTTTTGTAGTCACTTCTTGTACATAATCGTTATATTCTTGTGAATCTGTTACCATTTTCTTAGAATTTGCTAGTTCAACATATATTGCTGTATATACTTCAGAATCAAAACTTTCCTTTGGTAAATACATATTATAACTTACCATTCCAGAGCCTAATTTTGAAGTATCTCTTTGCCTTGAAACATATAGTGGACTGTTCATCGTCCCTACAATAGTAACCTCTTTTTCCTTTATTATACTGTCATTTACTTCTTCAATAGTAAGGCTATCTCCTATTTTCTTACCAGTTCTACTACAAAATGCCTTTTCTACTAAGCACTCATTTGGATTTTCAGGCATTTTACCTTCTATTAATTCTACTTTATTTATATTATCTATTGAAAACACTTTAGTTACAATTTCAGTATCTTCATAATTAATTAAAACATCCTGACTATATCCACCATAAGCTTTTTTTATGTCTTCTATATTTTCTAACGCTTTTATATCATCATTATTCAAACCTAAAGTAGAAATAATTTGTATATCATACACATTCTGGCTGTCAAAATAATTATCAATAGTAGATATCATATCAGGGCTTGCAGCTCTCATTCCTGCAAAAAAGCCCACACCTAAAAAAGCCATTAATAAAATGGAGATAAATCTTTTATATGAATTTCTAATTTCTTTTAAACTATCTTTTAATAACGCTTTTTTCATTTTTCCCCTTCTTCTAATAATTAGTAACCAGTTCCCAAAAGGGACAAATACCCCAAAAGTGTCAGATACCCCAAAAGGAAACGTCCCCAATGGGAAGTTACCACTCTATTTTTTCTATTGATGTTGGGTTTTGATTGGTTTCTATCTTTTCTGCTTTTCCGTTTTTGAAGTGTATTACTTTGTCGGCCATTGGTGCTAGTGCTGTGTTGTGGGTTATTATTATTACTGTCATTTTTTCTTTTCTTGATGTGTCTTGTAATAGTTTTAGTATTTGTTTTCCTGTTTTGTAGTCTAGTGCTCCTGTTGGTTCATCACATAATAGTAGTTTTGGATTTTTTGCTATTGCTCTTGCTATTGCCACCCTTTGTTGCTCTCCTCCTGATAATTGTGATGGGAAGTTTCCTTTTCTTTCTTTTAAGCCTACTTTTTCTATTATTGTTTCTGGGTCTAAGGAGTCTTTACATATTTGAGTTGCTAATTCTACATTTTCTACAGCTGTCAGGTTTTGTACTAAGTTGTAAAATTGGAATATGAAGCCTATATCTTCTCTTCTGTATTTTATTAGTTCTTTATTGTTTAATTTATTTACTTGTTTTCCATCTACTATTACTTCTCCTGATGTTACACTGTCCATTCCTCCTAGTATATTTAGTGTTGTGGTTTTGCCTGCTCCACTTGGACCTACTATAACTACTAGCTCTCCTTTTTCTATACTAAAGTTTGTATCATCTAAGGCTTTTATTGTTATTTCTCCCATTTTATATTCTTTATTTACATTTTTAAATTCTATATATGACATTTATATTTTCCTTTCTTATAGATATTTTTATATATTATCATATTTATATTCGCTTTTCTAGTGATTTCACAGAGTTTTCACATATTATTATTATTTAAATTTGAAAACTATAAACTACTATGTTATTATATATAAAATAGGAGGTAAAAATGATATATAAAATTACAAATAATAATGATTTAAATAAAATATTGCCACTTTTTCAAGATATTAGATTTTATATGGGGCATAGTGTTTTAGATGGAGTTATGGGAGAAGCATATGTAGATAATATTACAAATCCTAAAATTGCATTTTTAGTAGTTAGAAGTTACTGCTTTATTAGTGGAACTATAGAAAAGGAAAGCTTAAAACAAATAATTGATAAAAACTTCAAGAATTATAAATTGATACCAAGTAATAATATCTCTAAACAACTTGAAGAAATATACAATAATGATATTCATAAATCGCAAAGATATTCAATAAAAAAAGATGTTGAATTCGATAAAAATAAATTAAAGGAAATGGCAAATGCTTTAGAAAGCAATTTTAAAATTATTAAAATTGACCAAGCTTTAGCAGATAGAATAAGAAAAGAAAAATTTATAAATATAACAGACGATTATAAGAATTATGGAATTGGCTTTTGTTGTATGTATAATAATAAAATAATAGGTGTAGCTTCATCAAATATATTTTATAAAGATGGAATTGAAGTAAATATTAAAGTTGAAGAACAATATAGAAGAGAAGGCATTGCTACAGCTATGGCATCAAAATTAATTCTTGAATGTCTAGAACAAAACAAAAAAATAAGTTGGGATGCTGCTAGTATGAATTCTGTAGGTTTAGCACAAAAACTAGGTTTTAAATATGATTCTACTTATCATTTTTATAGTTTTAATCAAATTTAATATATATCAATTACAATTTTTATTAATTCTATATATCTTTTAATAAAATTTATATAAGAGACCTTTTATGATATACTTCATAAATAGTCTCTACTTTTTACCTTTAATATTTGCTATTAATACTTATTCTATATTATCTTGTAGTTCTAATTTTAATAATTTTTCCTTTATATCTAATCCCCCTGCATATCCTACTAACTTTTTATTACTTCCTATTACTCTGTGGCATGGTACTACTATCATAATTGGATTGTTATGGTTTGCTCCTCCTACTGCTCTTGAGGCTTTTTCGTTTCCTATTTGTTTTGCTATTTGTCCATAAGTTCTTGTTTCTCCATATGGTATTTCTAGTAGTGCCTTCCATACTTTTTCTTGGAACTTAGTTCCTTTTATTAATAGTGGTAGTGTAAAGTTTTTTCTTTTTCCTTCTAAGTATTCTGATATTTGTTCATAAGCTTTTTTTATTAATTTTGTTTCTACTCTTTCTCCTTTAGGATATTCACTATTTGCTTTTACTGTTTCTATTCTTGAAATTTTGTTTTCTTTTTCTACTATTATAAGTGTTCCTATTTTTGTTTTATATGTATTCCAATATTCCATTTTCTACTCCTTTTAATTTAATTAATTTTCTAAATTTATTTTGAAATTATATTAGTAAACAATAAACAAGTAGATGATACTACTTGTTTATTGTTATATTATTCATATAATGCTTTGATTTTTTTATAGAATTTCCATATATCTTCTAAATTCCGTGCATTTTCATACTTTTGGCTTACTTTTAAATCAGATAAAAATAACCCATGACAACCTTTTTTATTGCAATCTTCTAAATTTACTTCATTATCATCTACTAATATAGCTGGAATAAATGGATATATATAAGATGATTTTTTTTGATCATATGGAACATATATTATATCACTATAAGCATTTTGTGGTATTTTGTTAAGCCATATACTTTTTTCTTTTGTAACCCCTATTCTATTAATTACTTTTGTTAAAATAATAACATAGCATTCTTCATTTATCCGTTGCATTATTTCACAAATGCCATCTCTTATTGGTATATCTATATAATACCCAGGAAGCCACATATTTTTACGTGCCTCTTTATCCTTTTCAAATAAATTCACAACACCATCTTCATCAAAATAAACAATAAAATTATCTTTCATTTTTCTTCCTCCTATTTTCAATTTTGAATACTTAAATTCAAGCTTACTCTTGAATTTAAAAATAGGTTTACAGTTACTTTATATTTTTAATAAGTATACAATATTTTCATTTAAATTTCAATATTTTTTATTTTTTTATTTTTGTGTTCTACTTAAGGATCGTCTCTAGCGTGTGATTTTAATTAAAAACACTGGTATTCCACTTGAGTATGGTGCTATGTCGTATTGTCCAAAATATATTGCTATTGCAATTGGCGTTATATAGTAGCTATTTAAATTAAACGTTTCTAATACTAGTTCACAGTAGTTTTCAAAGTATTGATTTTTTCCTTCTTCTATTTGTGTTTGTATTTGTTTGTTTATTTCTTTTAATATGTCTATTGTATAATATGGGTTATTAGGGAAAAAGTATGATAGTGGTATTGTAGTTCCTTCTTTTAAATTCCAGTTTTGTGAAGTTCTAATTGTGTTTCCATGTGCTCCTCCTGTAAATTGATATTCGTCTTGATATAAACTTACAATAAATCCTTCATTATAAGTTATATGATATTCCGATATTACTTCATATACCATAATAGGGTATCCATTTGCCTTATTATATTCATATACTTCTTTGGCATTTTCATATAAATCTGTTTTTACATATTTTTCTAAGTCAATTGCCTTCTTTTTATTGTAATTATTAAATATTTCTTTTCCATATGTATATTTAGAAGAAATCATTTGCGGATATTCTATTTTGTATGTAAGTATTACTGTATTTTTATATTTTAACTCTCCTTTTATTATTTTCTTTTCTATTTGATTCATAGCATAAAACCTCCTAGTATACTATATGAGTATAAATATTTTTTGTTTCTTTCATTAAATTCAAATATTGTATTGTTTTTTACATAATTTTGTATTATAATCTATGCAATAACAATTATGAAGTCCTCTTTGCAGTTTAATGTGTACTTCATTGTAAAGAAAATTTTAAGGAGGAAAATGTTTATGGAAAAAAGTGAGTTAACGAGTTTTTATACTGTAATTGATTTTTACGACAATCTTTCTGTTTTAAAAGAAAAAGAACGGACAGGATGGATAAAGTGGAATGTTACAGGTAGGCGTGAATCAGTTAATGATCATACTACGAGTGCTCAACATTTAGCCTGGGCTCTTTATTCTGAATATGATATCGATGTAAATATTGAACATGTAATTGCAATGCTTTCTTTTCATGAACCTGGCGAATCAAAAATTGGAGATATTACTCCTTATGATGGCATTAGTCCTAAATCCAAAGCTAAACGTGAAAGAGAGGCTGTTGTCTCTATTTGCTCTAATTTAAAAAAGAGGCATATCCTTTTAGCTCTTTTTGATGAGTTTGAGGCTAAAGAGACACCAGAAGCTAAGTTTGCTTACCTTTGCGATAAGTTAGACTGTGACTTACAAGCTAGGTTGTACTCTAATGCAGGTCGTTGTAGTATTGAAAAAGCCACTTACGAGATGGCAAGTATTGATGAAATTCAGAAAATCATAGAGAATGGTGCAAAAACAGTTTGGGATGTTTTTTGGCAGGCAGATAAGCCAAAATATGATGGCACTTATTTGGAGAATTTCTTTGCTATGCTCAAAGATGTTTAAACGAAACAATAACGATTGATTAAAAAATCAATCGTTATTGTTTTGTTATATTTCTATATTTGTATTTATTTCATTTGATTGTACATTTGAACTTACTGGTTCTGTATTCGTTGTATTTGTTTGTACAGTATTGGTTGTTTCATTTGTAGTTGTATTTGTGTTCATATTCATATCTATGTCAACAGTTGGATTATCTTTATATTCGTTTTCATTATATCTCCATAAATCTGGGTTAACCCATTGTTCTATATGTTGTATAAGATCGTATGACTTTCCGTCTATAATCATAGTATATTGCTCTTGTCCATCAGAAACTACTGAATATACAGAATCTAATCTTAATGGTACCATTTCTTGACCTTTATAATTTACAACTCCATAATATTGTAATTTTCCGTTATTTATGTCATATTGTTTACATACAACTATACCCTTAACATCTGGTATTATTAATATATTATTTGCATTTTTGCTAGAGCTTCCATTTCCTGATATACAACCTAATGTATAGTATTCTACTGGTAAAATTTTCTCACCTTTTATATTAAACAATCCCCATAATCCATTTTGTTTTACTGGAATTGCATTATTAAATAATATATATTTATTTTTTATATCATTTGTTGGGAATTGAGTGCTATCTATTCCTATTTCATCATATTCTAGGTATATTAATATCTTACCATTTTTTTCGATTACTCCTTTTTTATTGTTTGATGTTGCCATATATAAGTTTAAGTCTTTATCTATTTGTTTTAATGCATCGTATTGAGGGCTAACCTTTGTATCTCCTTCAGAAGTTATGATTCCAACTTTATTTTCTTCAGTTTTTACTATAAATTCTTCTGAGCCTTCATTAAATTCAATGTCTGTATATTTCATTCCTACAATTTCTTTATCTTGTAAATTATGAATTCCATATTTTATATTTCTATTTGAAGCACTTTTATCTGTATTATCAACATTTTGCACTACTAATAATCCATATAATAATGCTTTTTGATTATTAAAGTTTTGTGCTATTGCTGCATCTTTATATTTAGATACATAATAGTTTGTTAAATATGGTAATGTATATATTGTAATTTCATTTTCTTCCTTACTATAAACAAATTGAAGATTACATGCTAAATTTAAACCTTTTGTGCTTATATATAATTTTCCATTAGTTGATTTTCTTATTGGCTCATCTATTGTAAAATAAGTATAATCTAAATCATCTACTGGAGTTTTATAAATTTTAGTTTCTCCATTTTCAAAAGTTACAACTTCATTTGTTCCTTCTAAATAGCATTGATTCTTATCTTCAGTATATTGTTTATATCCACCATTATAATATTTATACCCAATTAATTCAGCTATATCTGGTAATGAAATATATACATTGTCGCCTTCGTATAAGAATAAATCAGTTTGCATTGTTTTAGTTGATATTGCTTTTCCATCTATATTAAATTTAAATTGAGCTTCTTTTAAATAATAAATACTCACAAATAGTGCAATACTTACAATTAATAAAAATACTATTAATGCTATTATTATTGCCATTGCTTTCTTACTTTTCCTTTGTTTTTCTTCCATGTTAGTTCCAATTATATCCATAACACCCTCCTCTTATGTGAAATATTACTCTTCTCCATAATATTTTTTATAAAATTCTTCTGCAAAAGTCCCTAAGTTATCATTCTCTATTTCTATTCTAACTCTTTCCATTAATTTAGTCAAGAACCTTAAATTATGTATTGATAATAATCTGATTCCTAATATCTCGTTAGCCTTCACCAAGTGACGTATATATCCTCTTGTATAGTTTTTACAAGCATAACAATCACACTCATCATCTAGTGGTCCCCAATCTTTTTCATAAGTAGCATTTCTTACAACTACCTTTCCTTTAGAAGTCATAGCTGTGCCATTTCTTGCAATTCTAGTTGGAAGAACACAATCACACATATCAATTCCAGCTTTAGCTGCTTCTATCAAATAATCTGGCGTACCTACACCCATCAAATATCTAGGCTTGTCCTTAGGCATAAGTGGAGTAGTATATCTTAATATATCTAAAAATTCTTCCTTAGGCTCGCCAACACTAATTCCACCAATAGCATACCCAGGTAAATCAAGCTCAATTAAATCTTTAGCACTTTGCTCTCTTAAGTCTTTATAAAAACCACCTTGAATAATTCCAAACAATCCTTGTTTATCAGTAGTAGTATGAGCCTCCTTGCAACGTTTAGCCCACCTAGTTGTTCTTTCCATAGAGTTCTTAGTATACTCATAAGTAGAAGGATATGGGCAACACTCATCAAAAGCCATAATAATATCTGCACCCAAATCCTCTTCAATTTCCATTACACTTTCGGGCGTAAAAATATGTTTACTTCCATCTAAATGAGATTTAAACGTAACACCCTCTTCAGAAATAGTACGCAAATCTCCCAGACTAAACACTTGAAAACCTCCACTATCAGTAAGAATAGGTCTATCCCACCTCATAAAATTATGAAGACCACCGGCTTCTCTAACAATTTTGCTACCTGGTCTCAAATACAAATGATAAGTATTTGATAAAATTATTTGTGCTTCTACTTCTTCTTTAAGTTCTTCCGGTGTAAGTGATTTAACCGTTGCTTGAGTACCAACCGGCATAAAAATAGGTGTTTGAATGTCCCCATGAGGAGTATGAATAACCCCACGTCTCGCTCCAGTTTGTTTACATTCATGTAATAATTCATACGTAATTGCTTGCTTCATCTCTTTCTCCTTTTTTGAGTCAAAAGGGACGGCCTTTTTTGACTCAAATGAGCCAAAAGGGACAGCCCTCTTTACTATTTATTTTAATATTCTTCTTACTTTTTCTTTATCTAATTCTAAATATTCTGCTATTTTTCTATTTGATAAGTTATATGTATTCTTTAGTTTTAAGCTAATATCTTTTAATGATTTATTGTTTGTTTTTAGTTCTATAAAATGTATTTTATTTTCAATTAAATATTGATTTATTGTATTATTAATATCTATATCTCTTTCTTCATCATCTTCTATAAAATTCATATCTTTTAGTTCTTTAATAGTATGTATATTTATATATTCTTTTCTATTAACAAATATATTTATTAACATTTGTTCATTACTTTTATATAGAAATTTCTCATAGCTTGAAAATTTATAATCTTTTGCTTGTTTGCATATTCCTGCTTTTACTGGATTATTGTGTATGTATAATATACAATTATACATATGTCTTTCATCTTTTATTACTTGTGTTTTAAATCTATCCCTATACACATATCCTACTCTTGATTTATTTTTGTTGTAATAAATTGCATAAGATGTATTTAATTTATGCATATACAAAGTCAATTTATTGATATCTTTTACTTCTATTAACATATGTGCATGATTATTCATCATACAATATGCTATTACATCTATTTTATATTCTTTTTTATATCTATTCATTAATTTAATATACTCATATTTTTCTTTTTCTTCGTAAAATATTTTTTCTTTATTTATTCCTTGTACCATTACATGGAATAATTTTTTACCTTCTAATAGGTTTCTAGCTAATCTAGGCATAGCATCTCTTCCTTTCATTTTTAAATTGCCCCTATTTAATTAGCCCCTATTTTTTGTCAAAGGAGTGTCCCCTTTGGCTTATTTGAGTCAAAAAAGGCCGTCCCTTTTGACTCGTTTTTTTAATTAATGAACATTGCATCTCCAAAGCTAAAAAATCTGTACTTTTGTTTTACTGCTTCTTGGTAGGCTTTCATTGTGTAGTCTCTTCCGGCTAGTGCGGATACTAGCATTAGCAGTGTTGATTGTGGTAGGTGGAAGTTTGTTATTAGTGCGTCTATACATTTGAATTTGTAGCCTGGATATATGAATATTTTTGTGTCGCCTTCTTGTTCTTTTATATTTCCGCTTTCGTCTGCTATGGTTTCTAGTACTCTGCATGAGGTTGTGCCTATTACTATTACTCGGTGACCTGTTTTTTTGGCGTTGTTTATTTTTTCTGCATCTTCTTTTTTTATGTAGTAGTGCTCTGAGTGCATTTCGTGTTCTTCTACTTTTTCTTCTTTTACTGGTCTGAAAGTTCCTATTCCTACGTGCAATGTTACATTTGCTATGTTTATGCCTTTTTCTTCTATTTGTTTTAGAAGCTCTGGTGTAAAGTGTAAACCTGCTGTTGGCGCTGCTGCTGAACCATTATGTTTTGCGTATACTGTTTGATATCTTTCTTTTTCTTTTAATTCTTCGTGTATATATGGTGGGAGTGGCATTAATCCTATTTGGTCTAATATTTCATTAAATATTCCTTTGTAGTGAAATTTTACTTTTCTTGTTCCTCCTGGCATTATTTCTAGTATTTCTGCTTCTAATAGTCCTTCTCCAAATATTACCTTTGTTCCTATGTGTAGTTTATTTCCTGGTCTTACTATACTTTCCCATATATCCCCTTCTATATTATTTAGTAATAGGAATTCTACATTTGCCCCTGTTTCCTTTTTTCCATATATTCTTGCTGGTATTACTTTTGTGTTGTTTCGCACTAGGCAATCTCCTGGTTCTAAAAAGTCTATTATGTCTTTGAAGGTCTTGTGCTCTATTGTTTGTTCTTTCCTATTTAATACCATTAATCTTGATTCGTCTCTTTTTTCTAAAGGTACTTGTGCTATTAGTTCTTCTGGCAGTTCATAATTGAATTCTGATACGTTCATTGTCTTCTCCTTTTTTGTTTGGATGTCAAATGTCGGATGTCGGATTTTGGGGTAGTTTTTTTGAAGAGCGGGTCGCTTGATAAGGCGGTGACCCCTACAATCCAATTTCTAACCTCTAACTTCCATTACTTTAAATAAATTTAATATATTTTTATATACTCCATTTAATTCTTCTATTATATTTTGTGGCTCTTCAAAATAATCTAATTTTTTTGAGTGTTTAAAGTCACTTGTTTTTGTTGGTTTTTTTGTATATATTTCTTCTGGAAGTCCAACTAAACCTTTACTGCTTGATTTTATATTTTTATTCATATAGTCTTCATACCACTGACTTAAACCTATTCTATTTTGGCTCCTATATCCATATTTTTCATAGTCATGTAGTTCTGGTCTTTCATAACCATATTCTAAACTATTTCTTTCAAGTGTGTGTAAAAATTCGTGTACATATACTTCTTCTGGAAATACATTTATTCTTTCGTCATATTTATATATGTAATTTGAATTACTGTTTGGAAGCCTTATGTTTGAAAAGCCAATATTTCTGTATTCCATACTTCCTAGTCCTATCCAGTCATTTACTGGTATTTCTTCTTTTGAGTTTATATCTCCTGTTCTAAATGCTATAAATATGTGGTCATATTTTCCTTCTTTTATATATTTGTCTAATACATCTTTTATATCGTATGGAGAAACATAGTAGCCATTTTCCTCATCATATGACATTGTTGTAATTGGTTTATCTATTTCTACAATATCGTAATTTACTTTCATTTTTCCTTGTGACATTGTTTCCATTGAACTTTTAAATCTGTTTATGCATAATTTCATGTCATATATATCTGATTGTGTAAGGTTTAAGTCAAAGTTTTGAGTTTTACCTTGATTTTCTATTGATACTTTTGTTTCATCAAATAACAAGCATAAGAAATTCCATTTGTTTGATGTATCTGCACTTGCTGTTTCTATTGTCATATTTGAGAACCATGCTGTTCCTTTTGAATCATTATAGTTTCCACCTAGTCTAAACCCTACTTCTACTGTTTCTCTATTTTTTGAGTTAAATACAAATTCTATTTTTGTCCAATCTGTTGTTCCTGTGACATTGTCAGACTTTTCTACTGTTTCATTTATGCATATATGTGCCCCTGCATCTTTATTTTCTTCTTTATTAATTACATCTTTAGTTTTTATCATACAGCTTACTTTATATGATGTATTTGGAACTACGTTTATTGTTTTAAAGAACATTGCATCATTAAAGTCTGTATTTTCTATTTTATAGCTATCATTTTTTAAATATTTTACTTCACTATCCCTTGAGAAGTTTGAAATTCCACTGTTGTATTCTGCCCTTATATATTCACTAAAGTTATTGCTTTTATATACTTTATATAATACAAATAATAAACCTATTATTATCAATGTTGATATTATATTTTTTATTATTTTAATTGTCTTTTGCATTAAATTTCCTCCTAAAATAAGTAATTATATTATACATTATTTTAGTGGTAAAAACAAGGTGTTTCGTTGTATAAAAAAGAAATAATTTAAGAATTTCATTCCTAAATTATTTCTTTTTTACTTTACAGTTTTTATATAAAATTACTACTATATTTTTTAAAATTAATATGTTTTGTATCCAATTATTCTGTCAATATATAAATTACTTCCTGATGATGAGTTCATTATAGTATTGCTACTACCAGGATAAATGTATGCAGTCATATAATTAGAAACTACTAAATTATTATCTGATATTTCTATATCGTGAGTTATTATATTAAGTGTATATTTTAAATTGTTTGTATCTTGTGTTCTACGAGAACATATTATATTCGTTGATATAGATGAATTCGTAACATATATCTCTTCAATATTATTCTTTTTATTACATCTATAATATATTTTTATCCTTTTATAATTACTAATGCTATCATTCAAAGTTAATGTTCTTGTTTCTACATTATCTTCATCACTTCTTTCATATAAAATGTTTGTATCACCATTAGTAGAAGCTATTTTTACTCCATTTATGCTTGCTAATTGTAACTTACCATTTATTTCAAATTCATAAGGGTATTTATTTAATTTTGTGTATATTGAAATTGGATTTTCTCCTACTTCATATTTTGTACTTGCTATTTGGCTTTTTTCTGTAACATATGCTATTTCTGTATCATTCCTTAGAACTTCTGATAATTCTTTTAATGTTGGCATTTCTTGCTTTTCTGCATATTTATTTATTTGGGCTGTTGTTATTTTTAAGTTTATTATATCTGTTGCTTCTTGTTTCTTGGTTACTTCTTTTGCCTCTTTTGCTCTTGTAAATATTCCATTATTTCCTAAACTTAAATATATTGCTATACTTGCTAATATTATTATTATTACTATCGTTATTACTAGCGAAATTAATGTTATAGCTTTTTCTCTTTTCATTTATTTTTTTCTCCTTTTATTTTACATAATTGTATCTCTCAGTTTTTTCTATTTCAGTAATTTAGTTTTTTAATATTTATTTAATTGCATAATTTACTTTTATTATTCAATACAAAGTGCTACACGAAAGCCATTGCGAGTGCGGGTATTAGGCACGTAATCGGATGTACGGTAACAGGCAGGGCTAGCGGTAGACTCGTGGTTAAAGCTACCACCACGAAGCATGTGTGTGTTGTATAGTGAGCTTGATGTATATGATATATTTGAAGCGTAAGATGCTTCATTAGTCCATTCCCATAAATTTCCTGATACATCATATATGTTCATTTTCTTTGCTTGCTCTGTACTTCCTGTTGTTAATAGTACATAACTACTTTTTAAATTTGCTGTTGTTAATCCTTCTGTTGTTGGCACTTTTTTAAAAGCTTCTGTTACTCCTGATGAATTTACCTTTGCATATGCTCCTCGTAAATTCGTAAGTGAAGTATTAGTATAATTTCCCCACTGTGATTCTGCTACTCCTGTTCCTTCTACATTTGTTCCTCTATCTTTTAAATATTTACACATCATATCCCACTGAGTTCCTGTTACTAGTGTGCTTTTTACATAGGCATTTTCTTTATACATTCGTCCACTCATTTCTACTGCTGTATAATAATCTGCATGATAATATGGTACACTATTGGCTTTACTTATTACATTTCCACTTGCTTTATTTTCTTCTGTTCCTACTGTATTTCCTTCTTGTCTTGCTGTAAAGTCATAATTTTGCCATGTCCAACTATCTTTTATTGAGCTTTGTATCGCTACTGCATTTGATAGCCTTTTATTATCTGTAAATATTACACTGTCTGTGAAGCTTGCTTCTTCTCCATCAGTATTGTTTAACGTAGAAACCCCTGCTTCATAACGCCCTATCCAAAATCCTCCATATTTCTTTACTTGCTTGTCTCCTTCTGCTCTTGATTCTCTATCCCATTGTGCATTCCAGTTATTTGCATTTTTTTCGTTTTTGCCCCATACTATTTTTCTATATTCATTTGCATTACATGGTATCCATACAAATTGATTTCCTACTAGTTTTACTGCGTCTTCATGTGAAGTCATATCTTTTTTTGTTGTTTCATATCCGTCTGCTTTGTTATCTGATATTACTATTCCTGTATCTATATCTCCTCCTACATAGTAAAATCCTTCTGGTACTGGTACTGTTACTCCTTTTCCTCCTGATACTGCATATACGTTAGTTGACACAGTCATTTTTTTTACTACTTTTCCATCTTCTGTACTTACATAATTTGGCGATATTGTTACCCATCCACTTGGAATTTTTACCTTTGTTCCTGCTTCTGTTTCTGGTGTGTTCTCTGGTTCATTTCCTCTATCTAACTGGGCATATAATTC
>CAPNDH010000019.1 GCA_948664205.1 uncultured Clostridia bacterium
CGGTAAGCACATTCGTCTTACAAGTGTTTCGGATTTTTATGTTGTCCGCCAACGGTAAGCACATTCGTCTTACAAGTGTTTCGGATTTTTTTAAGATGTCAGTTCATCTTAAGATAGAAAAATACTATCTTATATTAGTATATTCATTATACTATTTTTTATTTATACTGTCAATATATTTTTCCATTTTTTGTAAACTAATTTTCTCTTTCTACTACTTTCATATCACTTTTTTCATCGTCAACTGCACTTTTGCTCGTATTTTTCTTGCTACTAATTTGATTTTTTCTTTTTTCTTCTTTTATAATATCTTTAATGTTTTCTTTTAACTCTTGTTTTAATTGTTCATAATCTCTACTAATATTTGTTTCTATCTCGAATTCACTCATATTTAATAAACTTGCAATATATCCATTTTTTAGTGAATCTTTTGCAATTCTTAATTTTCCTCTTTCTCCTTCTTGTAAAATACCATTATATTTATTATTTAAATATGACATATATAATACATATTTTTGTTCAATTAATTTTTCCATTAAGCTTCTACGTTGTTGTTCTGGCATTTTTGCAAATATTCTATCTATATTACGAATGTCTTTATTTATTTTTTCAAAAGCATATTCTTCGTAAAATTTTTCTAAAGTAATATGTTTTAATATTGCTTTTTTATCTAAAAATGATAATTTTCCTATTCTATTTTGTATTCCTATTCTTTGTTGCAAACATATAATATTGAAAAGTTCTAAGTCATATTCTGCATAATTCAATTTTTCAAATGGTGTATTTTCATATATTCCTGGATAAAAAGTTTCCTCATCTTCTGCTGATATATATCCAATACATATATATGATTCTCCTAAATATTCACATATTTCATTTAATAATACAGGTAATGAATTGGCAATGTCTGCTAATATTATTTTTTCTGGTTCTTTTATTGCTACCTCTTCATCTTCTTTAGGCATATTACTTCTTAAAATATATTCTTCTATTAATTCTTTTAAATTTGAATATTCTGCTTGCAAATTTTCATATAATTTTTCCAAAAATTTATTATTATCAATTTGCTTTTTATTTATTTTTATATTGTCAGAAATTTCCTTTTTTTCTAATTCCATCATATACCATGTTATTTGATGCATTTTTTCCATTATTGAATCTAACATCATTTTTATTTCAACATCCATCTTTTAATTCCCCTTTTATTTTTTCGTATTTTATCATATTTTATCAATTTTCGCAACAATTTTACATAATTTTTTATTTTTTTGTACATACTAAAAATAAATTTTAAAAAGGAATATTGTATTATGAAAAATTCAAAAGTTAAATATATTTTAATAATTATTGCTCTTGCTATTGTAATTGGAGCTATTATTTATTTTTTTACAAAAGATAATTCTATAAATATAAATCAAACTAATAACGAAACTTCTGGCTCTAGAACTTCTACTGATACAAATACTGACGATAGTACTAATACTGAAGTTGAAGAAAATAAGAACACTAGTCCAAAGGAAACTCCTATGGCTTCTTTTTCAACTGTAATTGGCGATAATTCTTCTGGTAGACTTACAAATATTAGAATTACATGTAGTATTATTAATGGAACTATTATTAACCCTAATGAAACTTTTTCTTTTAATGAAATAGTTGGAAAGCCAACTGCTGAAAGAGGTTACCAAGAAGCTAAGATTATTGTAGATCATAAAACTGAAACAGGTATTGGCGGTGGAAATTGCCAAGTAAGTAGTACTTTATATAATGCTGTTCTTGCTACTGGCTCTCTTACAGTTGTTGAAAGAAGTGAGCATGGTAAGGAAGTTGGGTATGTTCCTAAAGGTAAAGATGCAGCTGTTTCTTATGGTTCTTTGGATTTTAAATTTAAGAATACAACTAACCATAAAATAAAAATTAATATTAGTACTGATGATAAAAATATAACTGCAACTATCCTTCAAATTGAAGAGTAATAAAAAACAAAAGATGTATTGTCATCGGATAAGCACTGCTCGCCCTTACAGTTTCAACTTAAATTAGCGTACTTTCCTATTATATAAAAAATGATACATATTTTTATGTATCATTTTTTATTGGTTTATTCATTAAAAGTCTTCCATAATTTCTCTTATTATTATCTTTTTCTTTTCTAAACGTGTTAAATTTTCTTTAATATAAAGCTTACCAACCAATTCCTTATTATTTTGTATAATACAATACCATGCTGTATTATTAGTACAGCCTTTATTGTTAGGGTCAATTCTTCCTAACTGACCTGTAATTCCTATACCTATATCTGAATTAGCATTATTTTTTACTGCCTTAGCCATAGCAATTGCAGTTTCTGCACTATATACAGTATATTTATCAATAATTTCTTTTGGTACTCCAAACTTTATTTTTGCTTCATTACAATAGCTTACATAGCTTTCCTTTAATACTGATGATGCTCCTTCTATATTAGTAATTTCACTTGCTACTTGTCCACCTGTGCAACTTTCCATTGTTGCAATTGTTTTGTCATTTTTTATAAGTTCTTTCACAAATTTTTCTATTTTTTCTTCTAATTTTGTTTGATTTAAATATCTAGACTCAATCAAAGGCATTATATCTTTTCCTCTTGATAAAATTCCTTTATGAATTGATTCTTTTATACAGTCTTCCATAATTTGGTAATCATAAGTTGTATTACTTTTAGTTTCAAATATAATAAATACTAACATATCGCTTTGTGTTTCTTCTCTTTTTTCTTTTAGTTTATTTATCCATTCTTGCAAAGTATCTTCTTCCGGCATACCATATAATTGCAAATAAGAAGAACCTACTTTACTACCGTTATAGTTATACCATTTTTGCCCATTTGAAATAATTTCGTCAATACTAAATTCTTCAATAGGTGTTAAGCATAAACTTTCTTTTTCTATTAAATCATAGTCTATTCCATGTTCTTCAGCAAGTTTTTTTGCTTCTTCTACTTCTTCTTTAATTGCTTTACTACTTCTAAATGCAACGGTATCAACCATCATTGCAGTAATAATCATTTCTACTTGCTCTTTTTGTATTGGGAAGTCTACCTGTTTCATTATTTCATAAATTAAATAAGCTGTTGCACATGAATTTCTTACATACTTAAAATTGTAGTTTTTATTTTGCTGTGTAGGGTGATGATCTATACAACCTATTACTTTTCCTTTATGTATTGTTTCATAATGATCTACTAAAAACAAATTTTTATCATCTTTTTCTTCTTGTTTTTGCCATTTTTTCATATCTATTTTTAGCAATTTTTTAATAATTGTATATGTATCATTTTCTTTTACTTCTTCTATAATACAAAATTCATTTTCTATTCCAAGAAAATTCAAAAGTTGTGACATTAATATTCCAGAAAGTGTAGCATCTACATCAATATTATCATGTCCTAATATAGTTATTTTCTTTCCTTTTAAAGAATTTACTAATTCTTCTGCTTTACTATTGTTTTTCAATTCGCTATTTTGATTTGTGGTTTTCATTTGAAAATCTCCTTTCTTATAGCTTACACTTACAAGTGCAAAATTTTAATGTTACTAAAGATAACATGTATATTATAGCACACTTTCAACTTATGTCAATTTTTATTTATCTCTCTTTGCGTTTTCTTTATAAAATTAGAAATAATTTCTACAATTCTGAATATATTTAAGTATATTGAAGGGGGTTTATATGCGTAAATTTGTACCTATGTTATTGTTGTTTATACTAATTTTTGTATTTTGTTTTTTCAATATTGCTTATGCTTTAGATAATTATGTTTGGACTAGTGGAGATATAGAAGTAAATACTACTCCTTCCACTGATTTAAATTTAGAAAGTGGTTCAGCTATTTTAATAGAGCAAAATTCTGGTCAAATACTATATGAGCATAATTCTCACGAACAATTACGACCTGCTTCTGTTACTAAGGTAATGACTTTATTACTTATTATGGAAGCATTAGATAATGGAAAAATTTCTTTAACTGATAAAATTCCATGTAGCGAACTAGCTAGTTCTATGGGTGGATCTCAAATTTGGTTAGATGTTAGAGAAGAACTTACTGTAGATGAAATGCTTAAAGCAATATGTGTAGCTTCTGCTAATGATTGTACTGTTGCTATGGCAGAATATTTAGAAGGATCTGTTGATTCTTTTGTAACAAAAATGAATTCTAAAGCACATGAACTTGGAATGAAAGATACATGTTTTAAAAACTGCCACGGATTAGATGAAGATGGCCATGTAACTTCTAGTTATGACATTGCTTTAATGTCTAGAGAGCTTTTGAGTAAACATCCTAGTATAACAAATTATACTACTATTTGGATGGATAGCTTAAGAGATGGTAAATCTCAGCTTGTTAATACTAATAAATTAGTTAGAAATTATAAAGGTTGTACTGGTTTAAAAACAGGTTCTACTTCTCTTGCTTTATATAATTTATCTGCAAGTGCTACAAGAGATGACCTTTCATTAATTGCTGTTATAATGAAGGCTCCTACTCCTGCTATTCGTTTTTCAGAAGCTAGTAAATTATTAGACTATGGATTTAGTAATTATACTTATAAACAATTTGCTAAACAGCGGTGATATTGTAAAGAGTGTAAATATTAATAAAGGTGTAGAGCAAAGTATTAACCTTGTTTATGAAAATAATAGTGGTACTCTAATTAAAAAAGGTGAAGATAAGAATGTAGAAGAAATTGTAAATATTTATGATAATATATCTGCTCCTATTTCTAAAGGTCAAAAGCTAGGTGAAGTTTCATATACTTTAAATGGCACTTCTGTTGTCAAAACAGATTTAATTGCTGAATGTGATGTTAAGAAAATAAGTGTAAGTAATATGCTTGAGAGATTGTTTTTTGATTGGTTTTGTGTACTAAGGTAAAGTTACAAGCCAGCGATTTAATCGCTGGCTTGTAACTTTACTTTCTAATAAATATTCTCAACAATAAATCGCTGAGTGTACTCTTTTCCAGAAATCTCCTGAATGTAAATCCAATACACTCCATTTTCGGAAACTTCAAAAGATGTTCCAAATATGTCTGTTCCATTTGCTATAATGGTACTTCTAATAGTGGCATTATCAGCTACATCTAACTCATTGCTTATTTCAGGTTTGTAAAGTTTCTTCATTGAAATACCTTCTTCACTTTCAAACTGAATATGCATTAAGTATGGACTTTGCGTTTGCTCTGTCACTTCGGGAATGATAATAAGTTTAAACTCTTTTGTATCAATGGGATCATTATTATTAACTGATACATCAATTTTTTTCACTACTCCACTGCTATCATTTTTAGATAATGTATATTCTTCAAATGATAAAATGTTTTCATATAAGCTCCAGAATTCACTTCGATATCCATTTAAGTAGAACTTATATGTTTTGTTTTCTTCAATCTGCTGATACATATCTGAGGAGTTAAACTTTCCCCTTATTACAGTATCATCATTTTTAAATACTATTGTATTCCCTTCTAAATCTGTACAAAAAATTAAATAATAACCATCTTCATGCCGTTCTTTGTCTGTAACTGTTGCTACACATTCGTGATCTTCTACTGAATTATAATTAATAGGTATAACTATTAAGTCATATACAGCAAATACTACAAATATTACAAAAACTGCTACTCCTAATTTTTCATACCATTCCATATAACCTCCTAAAAGTCTTTATAGAGATTTCCTACAAAGTGATACACTTTTTTATTTCGCTGTATCCACGAATGATAATTATATTATACGCCGTTTTACATAATTTTGCAACCTTTTTATATAAAAATACCCATATTAAGTGAAAAACTTATTATGGGCTATTTTTTGGAAAGGTTGGAAAGTTTTTGACGCGTCCCAAATCTTTATTTTTAGTGTTGACCTTTTCTTTGTTTTATTACAAATAATATTATTAACACTTCTATTACAATAATTCCTGCTTGCAGAGCTATGAATGCCCATACTGGCATATGTATCATAGCTGGCTCTTTTTGTGGTTTGCTTTCTTCTATTTTTTCTTCAGCAATATCTGTTGATGCTTCTACTGTTTCTTCTTTTATTACTTTTATTGTGTATGTTTTTGCTTGGTGGTCTTCTGCTGATAGCATAAGTGTTATTATATTTTCACCTACTTTTAGTTCTTCCCCACCTGTTACTATAATTGAATTTGTATATTGTCCCGCTTCTTTTTGTATTTCTATTTTATTAATTTGTGCTGAAACATTACATGTATATTCGTATATATCTTTGTTAAATTCAGGAGATAATGTTATATTTTCAGTTTCTCCATTTTCTTTTATACCTTTTAATACTACTGAATTTATGTAAAAATTATCTTCTACTACTTTTGGCTTTTCTTGTTTTGTTTGTGTAGTTGTTGGTTTTGAAGTAGTTGGTTTCTTTGTAGTAGTTGTTGTTGGTTTTTGAGTAGTCTGGTTAGTAGGTGGAGTTGTTGTTTTTTCTTTTATTTGTATACTTCTACTTGCAGAAGTTGTTATTTCTTCTGGCTCTGCTGATGTATTAGATGCATCTATTGGTGTTACTGTAACTGTTCCAGTTCCCACTGATTTTGCTGTACAAGTTATAGTTTGTTTTCCGTCTATAAATATTACCCCACTTGGACTAACACTTACATTTGCATTTCCGCTAATTCTAACTTTACCATTAATTCCTGATACTGTTACTGTAAATGTTTCTCCTACATTACACGAAGATTTATTAATACTCATTCCCATAGTTGCTGAACTTACTATGCTACTTACTAATAATATTCCAAATAATAATATTGTAAAAATTGTTATTACTTTATATTTTATATCTTTCATTTTTATCTCCTATTTTTGTGTAATTTTTTTAACATCCATAATGTCATTTTTTATTAATGTATAATCTAATGATGATATTTTTCCGTCTGCATTTATATCTGATGTAATTACTATATTTTTGTCTGTGATTTTCTTCACATCCATAATGTGATTTTTAACTAATGTATAGTCTAATGATGATATTTTTCCATCACCATTAATATCTCCATATATTAGACACTCATATTCTTCTAATACAAATCCGTGTTCTTTTTCTTTTATTTGAACTTTTGTATTTGTACCAATATATTTTTGGTCTTTATTTTGGGTAATAACTGCTACTTCTAAATTGTCACTTACTTCTATATTTTTTATAAAATCTGTTATTTCTACTTTTGGTCCTATCATACTTATTAGGTTGTTGCTGACTTTATATTTATTTATTTGATATTTTGTATATTCTGGAAGTTCTATTACATTTACTATTAATTCATCTGATAAATTTTTATCTATCCATGTAGCTTTAACCTTAGCTGTTCCTTCACTTTTTGCTATAATTTTACCTGTATTGTCTACTTCTAATATATCTTTGTTGCTACTCTCCCATTTTATATTTTTATTTTCTATCCAGGTTGGTGTTATTTTTACATTTAATTGTTTTTCTTTTCCAACAAGTATATTTTCTTTTTCTTTCTCAAATTTAACTTCTTCTTTTTCTACATTTATATTTACCCTTTTACTTAAACTTGGATTATTGTTTGAAGTTACTGTTATACTAGTTTTGCCTTTTTTAACTGCTGTTATATTTCCATTTGAATCAACTTTTGCAACAGTTTCATCATTGCTTGTCCATTTTACAGTTTTATCTGCTATATTTGATGGTCCTAATGTTACATTTATTTTCGTAGTTTCTCCTACTAATAAATTTGCATTTTCTTTATCTACATTCATTTCAGAAATGAATGTTCCTGGAAGTTTTAAACCTAAATAATCTACAATTGCATCTGCATCTGCTTTTGCTATTTTTTTCAAATCTTCTTCAGAATCTATAAATTGTGAATCACTACTATTCATATAACAATGTTCTATAAGTACAGTTGATATTCCAGAACCATCACTAAAGTCTGGTCCTAAATCATTTAAAGTATCACCTTTCATTGCGTGCCTTATATCTCCATAATAATCTGCTTGACTTCCGTCATAGTATTGATATGTAGGTTCGTGATCATTACACAACTTATCGTTTATTACTCCATTATTTTTAATCCCTATTTTATTTAAATTATTTAGTATTTTATTTCCTAATAATGTCATTCCTTCTTTATATTTATATAGTTCTGTTCTGCTTGTTACAAAAACATTTGCTCCTGTTGCAGTATGGCTTGCTTCATCATTTATATGAAGGCTAACATATAAGTCTGCATTGTTGTTTCTTGCAATCATTGCCCTTGCTGCTAAATCTCCTGCATCATTGTTCGGAAAATTTACTCCATCATGTGTTAATATTATATTAACTCCATAATATTTATTTAATTCTTGTTTTAGGTAATTCGCTATTTTTAATGTAATATCTTTTTCAACTAATCCTTTTTTTCCATTTGCACATCCTGTCCATGACCCACCATGTCCGTGCATTTAATACTATTGTTGTTCCTTCAACCCCTACTGCTTGTACAGGTTTTATTATAAAAAGAAGGAATAATAAAAATATTAATATTTTAGCTATTGTAGTTTTCTTCATTATTTATCTTCCTTTGCTATACTTTTTTATTTAATATATCATAACAGTTTTACATATGCAACAATTTTTTATGTATTGTATAATAAAATTATAACATATTTTTTAATTAAATTGTATGGAAATATTTGCTATATAAACATACATTTTTTTATAAATAAAAGTGCTAAATAATAGTTTGTAGAGTAACCTTATGTGTTTATATATATTAAAATCAAAATTGAATCCCGACAGCCCGCAGATCGCGGGGGAATACCCCTTGTCTTGGAGGGTTCGATTTTTATTTTAATATATATAAATGCATAAGGTGTGGTATTTTTAAGCAATTTCTTCGAAGAGCGGGCGATTAATAATCGCCCCTACAATAAATTTCAGATAGCATTCTTCGTTATACTACAAAAAATAATAGTAGAGGTTTAATCTCTACTATTATTTTTGTCTTCTATTTCTTCTTCTACTTCGTCATATTCAAATTCGTATTTTGGAACTTTTGTTATTTTTGGATGTACTTTTGTTACATTTGAATAGTTTTCTACATATTTCTCTCTTTCTTCTTTTCTTTCTCTTTCTTTTCTTTTTTCTTCATTTTGTTTTTCTTCTTTTTTATTGTTCATTTGTTTATTTAGTATACTATTAGTTTTTTCTATTAGGTCTGGTACATAGTCTAATAGTCTATCTAATGTTGAACTATGGTTTACTGGTAGTAGTTTTACATTGTTTCCTTGTATTACTAAAAACGCTACTGGGTTTATACTAACTCCTGCTCCACTTCCTCCTCCAAATGGTAATTTGTATTGTATTTGCTCATCTTTATCCTTTTTTGTATATTCATTAATTGTTTCCATATTAAATTCACTTCCACCTGATGCAAAACCAAACCCTACCTTTGATATTGGTATTATAATTATATTATTAGAAGTTTCTATTGGCTCTCCTATTATTGTGTTTACATCTACCATATCTCTAATTGAATTCATGGCTGTAAGCATAAGACCTTCTATTGGATGTTCGCTCATTTTCATCTCTTCCTTTCTTTACCAAATTATATATTACATAAATAATATGTACTATTTTTATGCTAATTATACTATCTAAGTTTAGATTAAATGTTAGTGTATTATATATTGTATTTATTTCGTATCTGATATTTTGTATATGTTCTTCTTTTACTAAATGTGGTAATATTATACTTAATATACTTGCAATAATAGCTACAGTATATGATGTGTAAATTACATCTTCAATACCTATATTTATTTCTAATTTTAAGCTCTCTATTTTTATTTGTAGACCTTTTATAATTTTTAGTGTTTTTATATTTATTGGTATGTTTTGTTTTAATTTGCTAAAATCTATTTGTTCTAATTTTTTATTTGAATATATTTTTCTCATTTTTTTATCATTTAGTTTTATTGAGAATATTTTTATTTTATCTAAAAAGTATATTTGTATTAATATTTTATATTTTCCGTTTTTCTTTTACTATATTTCCTAATTTTAAATTTTCTATTTTAATTTTTATGGTTGATGTTATTAGAATTAGAAATAATATGGAAATTGCTATTACTATTCCTAAAAAAATAAAAACTAATATCATAATAGCCTCCTTCTTTAGGTTGCTTTAATATTAGTTTTTCCATTTTTTTCTTTTTTAAACGTTAAAGGCAGGAGAATTTATCTCCTGCCTTTATTTTTCTTCCTACAAGTAATCTTCTTCTCATGCTTCCGGCCAGCAATTTCTAAAATCCCAGTCGATAGCACGTGATTCTCTTTCTTTTCTCTTTTCTTCCTCCTGTTCCTCTTTGTAGAGTCTGTACTCATAGGCTGCTTCTTCCGCTTCTGCTTCCTGCCTGCGCTCAAACTCTTCCTGAAACTCTTTCTCCTTTTGCTCATTTTCGTAGTCTCTGATCATGTTCTGTTTCTCTGTTCTTCTTGCTGCCATTTTCTTTTCCTCCAAGATTTGAATTTAAATTTTTTGGATTTATAAATCGTAACTAATTATATTTTAACACATTTTACATAATTTTGCAATAGCTTTCAAAAAATTATAAGGGCGTAATTCGGTCAATTCTTACAGGTATTCCTTTTAGATATAAGCCCCTACAGTTTTCTATTTTATACATATAATAACAAATTTCTTTTATTAATTTTAAGATACTCTTTTTGCTTTTTCTACTACTATGTCTCCAAATAGTTCTTCTTGGGTGGTTGTTACTTTGCTTCTTCTTGAAAGCTCTAATAGACCAGTAAATGCTGTTACTACTTCTTGTTTATTGGTTTCTGATACTTTATATAGTTTGTTAAATACAAATTTTGGTTTTCTTAGTAATTCTCTAAACATTTCTTTTACTTTGCTTGCAACTGTGTATGTGTCTGTAATTGCTATTTTTTCTATATTTTTTGCATTTGTATTTAGTCTTACGGTATTTTTTTCTATTACATTTGAATACATTTCAAATATTATATCTTTTTGATACTCTTTTTCTAATTTTTGTTTTGGAAGTTCTATTTCTTGTTGTAATCTATAACATCTTTTTGAATATAATAAATAATTTTCTTTCATTTTTTTAGAAATTTCTTTATATTTTTTATATTCTATTATTCTTCTTAATAACTCTTCTTCTGTAAGTTCTTTTTCATCTTCTACTTCTGTTGGTAATAAGTTTTTAGATTTTAAGTATAGAAGTGTTGATGCCATTATTAAAAATTCACTTGTTAATTCTAAGTTCATTTCTTCCATTTGATTTATATATTCAATGTATTGATCTGTTATATCACTTAATTTAACATCATATATATTCATTTTGTTTTTATCTATTAAGTGACATAGCAAGTCCAAAGGTCCCTCAAAATTTTCTAATTTTATTGCATATTTATTGGTTTGTAGAGTTAATACTTTTTGCATTTCATTTTCCTTCCTACTCTTCTATTTTTGCTATTGCTTCTTTTATATTTTCTTCCTTATATCCCTTTTTCATAAGATATGATTTTATATCATTTTCATCCATATTTACTGCTCTTTTTACTGCTATATTTTCTGCTGACTTTCTTTCGTATTCTTCTAGTTCTTCACTATTTCTAGATATATAGTCTTCTATTAGAGTATTACTAATGCCTTTTGATGTTAGTTTATATTTTAGTTCTTTTATAGATAAATTTTTAAGTGCTATATATTCATTTGTTGCTCTTTCTACATATTGCTCATCGCCTATATATCCATTTTGTTTTAGCTCTTCTATTATATCTTCTAACATATCTTCTTGTATAAGGCTTCTAAATTTTGTTTTTATTTCTCTAATAGTTCTTTTTTTATATAAGGCATATTTTAATACTTTTGTTTTTTCATTATCATACTCTTCTATAGTATACATATTTTCCTTCTTCCTACTTTTTTTACATTTTACTACACAAAAATAAAAATAGCAAGATTTTACTTGCTATTTTTTATATAACTTTTTCTCTCGATTCTATTCCTGTTAATAGTCTAATTGCTTCTTCATATTCTTCACTACCTGGAGCTATTTGTCCTTGAAAATATGACATAACATTTTGTAAGATATTATAATTTTGAATTTTTACTTCACCACCTATTTTTGGAAATGTTTTATATTTTGGTGTCATATATCTTAATTTTTGTATTAATTCTCTATCGTTTTTTGCATGTGGTAATATTCTTTCTTTTCCCGGTCTATGTTCATGAGAAGCTTCTCCTTCTCCTCTACACATATTTTCAACATATTCAGACTTTAATTGTAATTCTAATGTAAACTCTGGATTATCTGTATTTATAAACTTAATATGCTCAGCTTCATAACCATTTCCTTTTTTCTTATGTCTACTAGAACATGGTATTACTTGCATATGTAATCTTTCTAATAATTCTGTATTATCCTCTAGTTTTGCAAAAAACTCTTTTCCTATTTCTACTACTCCCAAATGTGTATAATGTTGTTTTGCTTCATTATCTTTATTATTTTTTCTTTTTTCTATTATATTTCTAAGTTCTTCATTTTCAGTATCTATGTCATCTGGTATAGCAGATACAATTATTTTCATTCCTCTTAAATCATTTGCTTTTAAAAAACTATTTGCATCTCTAAGCCTTTCTATTTTGTGTTTATCTTTTCTTATATTTAAAATACTTTGATATCTTATTATATCATTTTCTTCTAGTCCTGAACGCTCAGCGGCTGTTTTTCCATATTCACAATTAAAATACTTAATAATATCTTTTTTATACTCGTATGTTTCATTACTATTTATTATTTTAGACATTAATATTCTTAATAATGCTGTTTTTGTACTTTTACTAATTCCATCTACCATTATTGTTTGTTCTATATTGTCTAAATTATGAGGATTAAATTCACCATATATTATTTCTTTTATTACACTTAACGTATCATCAATATCTAAATCATCATTTTCATAAATTCTTTCTTCTATTAAAGAGTAAAATTCATCTTTTTCTTCTTGTGAAATTCCTTCTATTACATATAACTTAGATAATCTTTCTATTTCTAAGTTTTTTACTTTCCCTAATAAACTTCTTTGAGATTTTTCTCTCATTTTTGGAATTTCTATTTTTACTCCTGGATATTGACTATAAAAATATTCTAGTAATTCTTTTCCTACTTCATCTGCCCAATGTTCATATTCACTATTATTCTTTAAGCCTATTTGATGAATAAAAGACTTTTCTACTGTAGTCTGTTCTATTTTATAGTTTTCCCTTAAGTTAGTGTTCATTTTATCTCCTTTCCGTATTGCTTTATATCGAATTTTTATTAGTTTCTCTTTACTCTAGTTATATATTATACTACAAATATTTGGATAAGTCTATAATTTTAAGTAAAAAAATTAACATAAATTAATACTTAATTTGCCATATTTCGTTATTTTTGTTCACTTTTCGCCTTTTATCTTCATATTATGTAATATAAAACATTAATAAGGAGGATTAAAAATGTATAATCGTAGATATAGAAAATGTTGTTGTCAAAAGCACTATGATAATAATGTTATTGAAACAGCTTGTAGCAAATGCGGAATTACGGCTGATTATTATACAAAAAAAGCTGACGAATCTTGTGACTGTGGTTTTGAAGAATCTGAAAATGTTTTTCCTTCTAATCCAATGTTTGGTCAAAGTTATGTTCCAATTCAAACAATGGACAAAACTTTCACACCTTGTGTTGGTTTAAAAATGGGAACTATATTTCCAGAGCTTGTAAGTCCATATGCACCTTGTCAATCGGTTGAAGAAATTGCTTTTATTAAAGCTATGAATACTATTGGAGAGGGGTGTAACAAATGTTATTAGAAAACAATGAAAACAGAAATTGTGGATGTGGCTGTCCTATGAATAATAATTCTAATATGATTATAAATAATGGTGATCAAAACCCTATGGCTATGTCTGCTGCAATTGGAATGAATACAGAAGGTTGTAATTGTTGCTGTGAAAAAAGACCTACTCCAAGTATTCCTATGTATTCTTATAACTTTACAAATGTTGAACCAGAAAAATGCCCTGTGCAAGAAGAAACACGTGAGGAAATGCTTCAAAATATACGTTGCTTAGGTTTTGCAGTTGTTGAACTTGCTGAATATTTAGATACTCATGTAGATGACGAAAAAGCTCTTTGTCTTCATAGAGAATATGCAACTAGATTACGTGATTTAAAAGATAAATATCAAAAGGTTTATGGACCTCTAACAATTAACTTCCCTTGTAATAAGTGGAGATGGATTGAAGAGCCATGGCCATGGGAAAGGGGGAATTTTTAATGTGGACTTATAATAAAGTATTACAATACCCAATTAATATAAAATGCCCAAATCCAAGACTTGCTAAGTTTATAATTAGCCAATATGGTGGACCTGACGGAGAACTTGCCGCTTCTTTAAGATATTTATCTCAAAGATTTGGTATGCCAGATCAAAATGCTAAAGCTATATTAAATGATGTTGGTACAGAAGAACTTGCTCACTTGGAAATGGTTGGAACAATAGTACACCAATTAACTGATGGAGTTTGCCCTGAAGAAATTGAAAAGGCTGGACTTGGAGCTTACTATACAGACCATGGTGTTGATGTATATCCTCAATCAGCTGCTGGCACTCCATTTACAGCTGCATATATTGCTGCAAAAGGTGACCCTATTGCTAACTTACAAGAGGACTTAGCTGCTGAGCAAAAAGCAAGAGCAACTTATGAAAAATTAATTGATTTGTGCAAAGATGACCCAGACGTTTTAGACCCACTTCGTTTCTTACGTCAAAGAGAAGTAGTTCACTTCCAAAGATTTGGTGAAGCTCTTCGTGGAGTTCAAGACAAACTTGCTGAAAAGAAATTTTATATGGCAAATTGTTCTAAAAAAATGTGCAATGACAATGATAATTGTTAAAATTTTATAAATAAAAAAAGTAGATACTTTTATTTGTATCTACTTTTTCTTTTTACATTTTATTTATTTTTCTTATTCTAATATACAATACTATTGCTAATATTGCAAATAGTGCTATACCTGTAATTACTAATGTTGTTGCAACTTCTTTATTTCCTGTTTTTGGTAATGTCTCATTTTTTATATTGTCATTTGGTTTTTTATTGTTGTTATTCATATTATTGTTTGCATTATTATTTGAATTATTGTTGTTATTATTACCATTACTATTGCTATTTCCACTGTTATTGTTTCCAGTATTGTTGTTATTGTTATTTCCGTTATTGTTTCCTGTATTATTGTTATTGCCATTGTTGTCTCCTGGGTTTTCGTTGTCTTCTCCGTTATTTGTTTTTATGGTTACTGTACTTTTTAAATCTCCTATTTTAATGTCTTTTTTTCCATTTGAAGATGTTACATCTTTTAATGTAATTTCTACGTTTTCTTTATTTTCTACTTTTGCTTTAAAAGTAATTTTTAATACTGTCTGATTAGTTGTTGCATATTCTTCTTCTCTAAGAATTGACATTATTCCATTTTGCTTATTATATGAAGCTTTTTCCCAACCTTCTTGTTCTTCTATTTTTACATATTCTAAACTATTTTGGTCATACTCTAATACAGCACTTAATCCAAATATTCCTTTTTCATCTTGTATATCTGATAATACAACATTTATACTAACCTCTTGGTTTTTGGCTAATTGAGTTCTATCGGCTTGTAAACTTACTTTACATTCAGAAGCTGCATATACGTTACTTACCAAACATATTGTTAGCAATATACTTAAACTTAATGATATTATCTTTTTCATTTCTTCTCCTTTTTAAGTTTATTATTCTAATGTTAGTGATCCTATACATATTAATTTAATTTGTGCTAAATCTGTTATTGTTATTTGATTATTTCCATCTAAATCTGCTGCTTTTAAATTTGCTCCTGTTAATATTTCTTTTCCAATATAGTGTAATTTTAATTGTGCTAAGTCTGTTATTGTTATTTCTCCATTTCCATCTAAGTCACCAGTTACTACTAATGTACGCTTTATTGTTTCTCCAACTTGTAATGTTGCACCTGTTACTATAAGGTCTTGTTCATTAAGAGTATTTCCTTCTTTGTCTTTTATTACTATATCTTTAGATGCATTTACTTTTGTTTTAAATTGACTAACTGTTGTTCCTGGAATTATTCTTGAAATAAATTCCTCATCTATAATATATACATCTGAAGTAATTGTAGCTGGCACTTCTTGTATATCAATGTTAAGTTTTGCATCATTTGATGCTATATCCTTTCCAGCATTACTTGCAACAATTTCTTTAACTTTTATTGTTGTATTTGTTGCTTCTGTTACAGAATCTTTTACTTTAAATTTTATTTTGAAAATATCACTATTCTCAATTACATAGTTATCATTGTCTATAACAAACTTAAAGTTATTATCGTTAAATGCTCCTTGTATATCCCAACCATTTTGTTCTGTTATACTTATTCTTTCTAATATGTTTTTATCATATTCTAATTGTCCACCTAATGCAATTAGTCCTTTTGGTATATTTTCAAAGTCGTGAATATTTACTACTACTTCAAATTCTTGTCCTGCATATATTGAATTTTGAGTTGTTTTTGTTATTGTTGTTTCAAAACTTGATATTGTTACTCTGCAAGGTGTACTTTTAGTAACTGCACTTACAGTATCAAGTGTTGATGTTACTTCTAATATATATTCTCCTGCATCTTCTTTATTAATATTTTTTATTTCTAATACTCTATTAGTTTTTCCTTCTAGTTTTTCTTCACCTTTATACCATTGATATGCTTGTATTCCTGGTGTTTCTGTTATTGTTGGTGTTATTTTTAGTGTTTGTTTTATAGTTGTTTCAATATTTTCTGGCATTGTTATTTGTGCTGGTACAGCTTCTGGTGTAACAGGAACTTCTTTTCTTTCTTCTTCTTTTTGTACAACTGCTTTTGCAATAAAGTTTGCATTTACTATATTATTTGCATTTTGTACATCTTCATAGCTTACTACAATATCCATAGCATCTTTGTTTGTAATTTCTACTTTATTACCACAAACTGTTATAGATTCTATTTCATACCCTTCATTTGCTTTGATGCTTAGGGTTTCGCTATCATTTTCTGAAAGTTTAATAATATTTGCATCATTTGGATTTTGGGTTGTGATTGTTCCACCTTCTGTTGCTGTTGCAATTATAGATTTATTTTGTGGCTCTATTGATGTTTGACTATTTTCTACGGCTGTAATAGCAAATGGGCTAAATGAATCACATGTTATAATTAAACCATATTGTGTAACAATACATTCTATTTCTTCTACACCTATAATTTCTCCTATACCATTTCTTTTAAAATGATATGCTTTATATGTTACGCCTTCGTCTTCTGGTCCATATCCTCCTGGGAATCCTACCTTTACCTTTACTTTATGTCCTGTTTTTACTACCTGCTTTTTACATACACTTAATGTTATATTATAAGTTGAACTAGCTATAACTTTTTCTTCTTGTTCTTGTTGTTCAATTAATTCGTTCATTTTCTCTGTTTGTTTTTCTGTTGTTTTTGATGTTACAAGTGCTATTCTGTCTTTTAATTTTTCAGAAACATTTTCCCCATTTGATGTTTCCCATTCACTTGTAGAAAGATCTTCATTTTCAAGCAATGTTGGTTTACCATATATATCCCAATTTCCTTTATTTGTTATTGGGCACACACTTCTTGTTTCATTTTGAACAGCATATACTACAGGATTTGGAGCTTTTTTGCTATTTTTACCTACTAAACCTGTAATATATATTATATAACATACATTATCGTCAGCAAACATTTTGCTAAATGTTATATCAAACTCTACAGTGTCTGTTCCATTCCAAGTAATATTTTCTACTTTTGTATATTTATCACCCGTTACCTCATTACCTAAGCCTGATTTACATTCTAGTTTATATCCAATATCTTGCTCAGTAATTCCTTCGCTTAACTCTAATTCTGTATGCCAAACAGCTTTTATATGATATGGTTTTTCACGTACCATAAGTGTAACACTTTGTGGAGGTGTTGCTGTTTTAATATATGGAGGTGGTGTATATCCACTGTTTTCATTATAGATTTTATCTGTTTTTGCAATAATACTATTTTCGTCTCCTCTATATTTTAAATATTCAAAATCTGTGTCAGATAGTCTTACAGAATTTACAGTTGTAGCTGCAAATTCCATATACATTGCCTGGTTTTCATATAAATTAAAATATTCTTCGTGGTCATCTAGTGCGTATACATCTGGTAATACATAGCACCATGGAGAAGTATTGAATGTATCTGTTTTAGGATCATACATATGATATCTTACTAGTATATATATTCCTTGTTCAATAGATTTAGCTGCTCCCATTCCCCTATAACTAACTTTAAATTCTGCAGAAGCAGTTTCTTCTGTTACTTGAGCATTTGGTCTATATGTTACAATAAGTCCATCTGCATTTGCTACATTGCTTGTTCCATAGCTTTCATCTTCTAATAATGGATATTCAAATTCATAATCTCCTGCAGCTTCTACAACACTATTTGCAAAGTGTCTGTCATTCATAATTATTTGTCCTGCTAAAAAATACTTCATCCCTTCAAATCCATCTAATCCATAAGAGTCAAATTTAAGTAAATAATCGCTTCTATCTTTTTGCTCTGGTGAATATACTTCTGGATCATCTTGTGTAGTATCTACTGCATACCATTTTTTTGTATTTTGTCTAGCTGTTGTTTCTTCTATTTGTACATAGTTCCACATATGTGCAACTGCTACTTCTCCTGAATATTGGTGAGCACCTTGTACAAGTATACAATTTATACCTAATTTATCTAATATTGTTTTAAAGGCTCTTGAATAACCTTCACATACACCTTGTTTCTTTATAAGTACTCCATAAGGTGTACCTAAAAATCCCTCATTTCCTTTATAACATGTGTCTTCTAGCCTATATGATACATTGTTAATTATTTCATCATGCACATATTTCATTTTTTCTACTTGTCTATTTTGTCCTTCTCTTATTTCAAGGTTATTAGCACCTTGCACAATTTCATTTACTCTAGCATTAAATTCTTCTATTGCGTTTTCTACTTGTTCTTGATTTGAAAATCCTTTTGTATAATAGTTTTCATTTCTACCAGAACCAATATAAATGTGATATTTTCCATCAGCACTTTTTGTTGTTCTAAGTGTAAGTTTTGGAAAATCTACATAAAAAATTTCAGGATAATCCGCATAAAATGCATATCTTGCTGCACTCATAGCTTTAGTTAATTCTGAATTTCCTTTTTTATACTCTTCAATTTGGTTATCTGTAAAATATTCCACAATATCATAATCTTGTGTTCCTGTTTTTAAGATACCTTCTACATACATGTTATATATCCCATTATAAATACTTTTTGCTGACTCATTAAGTTGTTGATAATGAAAATTATTTTCATTTTGTGTTGTAACATTTTGTGCATAAACAAAACCATTAGCTAGAATGAAACTAACTTGTGATATAAAAAATATAGTTAGTATTATTCCTGCTATCGTCTTTTTCAATTTCATAAATTAATCCCCTCTTTCCTTTTTTAACAAATTTTGTATATAACATACATATATTATACCAAAAAATCATTACTATTTCAAGTGTTTAAGGGTTATTTTTGTATAAATAAAATCAGTATAAATTTAAAAATTTGTTTTAATAATTCTAAATTATAAAAGAGAATTCAAACTCTGAATTCTCCTATTTTTATACTAATTTTCTTTTACTATATTACAGTTCGAATATATTAGCCTTTAACATCATTTGGGAAATTTTTCTTTTTTCACTAAGTAGAATATCCCATCTACTTGCTATTATACTTCTACCTTTTATATATTCTTGTGTAGGCTCTCCTAGAGTTTTGCATAATTGCTTTTGTAAGTCTACTTTGTTTGTATATACTGATAACATTTTTTCTTTATATAATACATTTATTGTTGTTTCTGTTTCTGATTTGTTTATTTCTTTATATATCTTTTTTTCCATAACTTTCCCCTATTATTTTTTTCTTAATATTATCATAAAAGCAAGTAATTTTCAACTAATTACTTGCTTTTATATTTTTTTATTTTAATTTTAAATCGTTTATATTCATATCTTTTATTCCAATATATACATCTCTATTTCCTGATAAAGTATGACATTTTATAATTGTATAGTTTTCATAGTGATATTCTATACTTCCTCCATCTTTATAAGTATCTCCTGTTATCTTTTTATCTTTTAAATCACTATTTGCTTTTGCTATAATTTCGTTCATTGTTATTTTATTTTCTAATAGTGCATTTCTTAATGAAGTTTCTTTTCCATTTATTAAAATGTTTACTGAGCCTTCATATGAATAAATATTATAGTCATATTTATTTGTTTCTGATTTATCTAAAATTTTATTTATTTTAGTATCTGTTTGTGGTTGTTTATCGTAAAAACGTATTTCAAAGTTTTCGGCAGATTTTAATTCTATTTTTATTGCATCTACTTTGGCTGGATAGCTTTCCATTACATAGCCTGTATATGTTACTTTTACATTTGTTCCTACTTGATATAAAGCATCATTATATTCTCCTAAACCAATAGATATTTTATCAGCTGTTTTTCGTATTTCTTCTCCTTCGTTTGGCTCTACTATAATGTAATTTTGTTTAGATTCTATTACTTTTCCATAGAAATATGATGAATTTGCTATTTCTACATTTGGTAAATAGCTACAAATATTTATTGAATCATATATTTTAGATTTAGAATCTACATATTGTATTTCTGCTGTTAATTCTAAACTAAGTTTAGTTTCTTCACATCCTTCTTGTAAAGCTATTGTATAAATTTCTCCTGGTATATCTTCATCTACTGTTATTTTTTGTTCTTCTGCAAACCTATCTCTTGTGTTATCTCTTTTTACTATATATGTTGTTTTATTAACTTGCTTTCCACTTAAAATATATGTTTCGTCTTTTATTTTAAAGCCTATTTCAGTTATTATAGGGTCTCCTTCTCTTGTATACTCTACTATTCTTATTGTATCTTCTTTTCTATTTTCAGTGTTTCCACCTGTATTTTTTATAAATTCATCTAATTTATTTTTGTTGTAAATTTTATTGTTAGCTATAATAAAACATTCATCTTTTATTGCTTGCTGTAGTGAATATTGTTTTGGCAAGTTTTCTATTTCTACATTTTCTGTGTTATATAATTTTTCTGGTGGAGCATACTTTTTACCCCAAGTACTAAATATTACAGGTTTATTGTTTTTCATATTATTATTATCTATTATGTATAAAATTCCTAAAGCAATTACAAATATTAAAATTATTGAAATTATTATTGTTAATATTTTTTTATTCATTTTACTCACCTTTTACCTTTCTATTATTTAGACGCTTTTTTCTTTAGGTTTTGTTGGTGTTTTCTAAAAATATGTGTAAATATTATTGTAATAATTAGTAATATACCGGAAAATCCTAGTATTCCTATATCATACATATTTATATTATTATTTTCTTCTTCTCTACTTTCTATAATTGTTTCTTCTTTTGTTTCATTTGTTTGTATATTTTCTTCGTTTGCCTTTTCATCTTCTATAACATTTTCTCTTGCATTAGGCATTTCTGCTTTTTGCATTTCGTTTTCATCTTTTTGCAAATTATTATTTTCTTCTTTAATTATTGGAGTTTCTATTTCTTTGTTTTCATATATACTAGATGCCTTTTTATTCATATTTACTTGTTTTTGTGTAACAAATAAAACAATTGTTATTATATATAGAGAAATACTACTTATTAGTGTTTCTATAGTATGTAAAGATTTATAATACTTCCATTGCACTGTTCCTATTGGTATATTTAGTATTTGTGAAATTTCTTTGAATGATAGACTTGATAATATTTTTAATGATACTATTTCCTGTTCTTTTTCATTTAGTTTTGCAATTATTCTATTAAAAGTATCCTTTTCCATTATTTCATTTAATTCATTATTATCATTATTAATGTAGTATATATCTTCTAAATTTAATGTAGTTTTTTGCTTTCGTAAAAAGTTTAAAGTTTCATTTTTTGTTATGGTATATAACCAACTTGCTTCATTACTTATTGGCAAATTATTGGTGTTCATGTTCCATATTTTTGCAAATACTATTTGAGTAACATCCTCGCTACTCTCTTTATTTTTTAATATAGAAAATGAAACACCATATACTAATTTGTTATATTTTTCATACAATTTGTTAAATTCTTTTTCTTCTTTATTTGCTATTCCTTTAAAAATGTTGTGAAGCTCTTGTTTATTTATACTTTTCATTTTATTCTTCCTATTTTTATAGTTTTTGTTAATATTATCATAAAGGTATATAATTATCAATTGCATATAATTATTCCTTATATTATTTAGACACTTTTTCTTTTAAGTTTTGTTGGTAAAATTCAAAAATAATCACCTTTGTAGGCGATTATTTTTGAATTTTATACATTAAATCTAAATAGTACTACATCTCCGTCTTGCATTATATATTCTTTTCCTTCTGAACGCACTAAGCCTTTTTCTTTACATGCTACCATTGATCCTTCTTTTATTAAGTCATTATAAGATACTACTTCTGCTCTTATGAATCCTCTTTCTATATCTGAGTGGATTTTCCCTGCAGCCTGTGGTGCTTTTGTTCCTTTTTTTATTGTCCATGCTCTTACTTCTGGTTCTCCTGCTGTTAGGAAGCTCATTAGTCCTAATAAGTCATAGCTTGTTTTTACTACTTTATCTAGACCTGACTCTGTTAGTCCTAATGCTTCTAGCATTTCTACTTTATCTTCTCCTTCTAATGAAGATAGTTCTTCTTCTATTTTTACACATAGTGGAATTACTTTTGCACCCTCTGTTTTGGCAAATTCTTTTACTTCTTTTACCTTTTCGTCATTTTCGCTATTTGCCATTTGTTCTTCTGAAACATTTGCTATGTATAATACTGGTTTTGATGTTAATAAGTATAAGTCTTTTATTTCTTCTTTTTCTTCGTCAGTTAATTCTACTGTTCTTGCACATTTTCCTTGTTCTAATACTTCTTTTATTTTTTCAAGAACTGCTATTTCACTTGCTGCCTTTTTATCCGCTTTTAGTTTTTTCTTGGCATTTTCTAATCTTCTATCTACCATTTCTATATCTGAAAAGATTAGTTCTAGGTTAATTGTTTCTATATCTCTTAAAGGGCTAATGCTTCCATCTACGTGTACTATATTTGAGTCATCAAAACATCTTACAACATGAGCTATTGCGTCTACTTCACGTATATGTGATAAAAATTTATTTCCTAAACCTTCCCCTTTACTTGCCCCTTTTACTAAGCCTGCTATGTCAACAAATTCTATTATTGCATGTGTTGTTTTTTCTGGGTTATACATTTTTGTAAGCTCGTCTAACCTTTCGTCTGGAACTGGTACTACTCCTACGTTTGGCTCTATTGTACAAAATGGGTAATTTGCACATTCTGCTCCTGCGTTTGTTATACTATTAAATAATGTTGATTTTCCTACATTTGGAAGTCCTACAATTCCTATTTTCATATTTTATATCCTTCTTTCTTTTTGTTTTTCTGCTTTTTACTATATAACATTTTGAAGGTAAAAACAATATTATCAGTTGATTTTTTGTATTATTTTATTGCTTTTTTAATATTATGATGCTATAATTAGTTAAATTTGTATAGAGTAACTTTTTATTAATTAATAGAAAGGAGATTATAGTATGATAGGTATGACAAAATTTATTGGACCTGAGTACCTTGTTGCTAGTGCTTTTGTTTATTTAACTAAAGAAAGATTTATTACTTTTGATAATATTTATAAATATTCTTATGAAGTACAAAAATATTGGAGTAACTCAGAAGATATTGATGCAATACTTACTGGTCGTGTTAATGAGGATGACCTTGAAAATTTTAAAGATTACTATACAGTTAACGATGAAGCAAGTATAGTTGTTTTAAATTCAGATGTTTCAATTAGGGACTTAGAAATGAGATTTATATTTAATATGCCTTTAAATATTTCTGAAAGTTTTAGAATAGTAGCTAAAAATTTTATATCAAATTTATAAGGTAGAGCATTCGTATATTTATATATGCGAATGCTTTTTCTTTATTATATTTGACATTTTATGTAAAATACTATATTATGGCTCTTCGCTAAATCGAGTGGGTAACTAGTATTAAACACAAATATC
>CAPNDH010000020.1 GCA_948664205.1 uncultured Clostridia bacterium
GATATTTGTGTTTAATACTAGTTACCCACTCGATTTAGCGAAGAGCCATAATATATTCAGTTTTATGTAACTGTTAACTTTAAAGTAACTACTTTATATGGAGGGATTATTTATGAAGAAACGGATTATTACGATGCTGACAACTTTAGCTTTAACTGCCTCTATAACAGCATGTGGTGGTACTTATACTTCCACTAATGCTGGTACAGAAAATAGTGATGATTATTATTGCTATTACTCTGATTCAACACCTGACTACCTTGATTTTCTTAAAACATTTAATTATGAAAAGTATGATGTCGTCAATATAACACATGGCTACTCTTACTGGTATGTTACGTATAAGCGGAAGTAATAAACAAACAACTGGGCATTGCCCAGTTGTTTGTTATTTTATTACTATTTCTTTCTCGTCGTTTAATTCTACTTTTGCTTTTTTATTTTTTATAATTTTTCCATCTAGTATTGCTTCTGCAATTTTGTCTTCTAGCATATTTTGTATTGCTCTTTTTAGTGGACGAGCTCCAAAGTTTGTGTCTACTCCGTTTTCTAGTATTTTATCTTTTACTTCTTCACTAATTTCTATTTCTATATTTTGCTCTTTTAAACGTTTCATAACTTGTGAAAGCATTATATTTATAATTTGTTTTATTTCTTCATTTTGCAATTTGTGGAATACTATTATTTCATCAATACGGTTTATAAATTCTGGCCTAAATTCCTTTTTAAGTTCTGCTAAAACATCCTTCTTTGTATTTTCATATTCTTTTTTTGACTCTTCACTTACATTATTTGTGCCACCAAAGCCTAATGATTTTTTATCTGTTATTAGCCTTGCTCCTATGTTTGATGTCATTATAATTACTGTGTTTTTAAAGTTAACTGTTCTACCATTACTATCTGTAAGCCTTCCATCATCTAATATTTGAAGTAGCATATTCATAACATCTGGGTGTGCTTTTTCTATTTCATCAAATAATATTACTGAATATGGGTTTCTTCTTATTTTCTCTGTTAATTGACCTCCTTCATCATAACCCACATAACCTGGAGGTGAACCAATTAATTTTGAAACACTATGTCCTTCCATATATTCTGACATATCTATTCTTATCATTGTATCTTCTTTTCCAAATAGGCTTTCTGCTAATGCCTTTGAAAGCTCTGTTTTTCCTACTCCTGTTGGCCCTAAAAATAGGAACGAACCTATTGGTCTGTTTGGATCTTTTAAACCTACTCTTCCTCTTCTTATTGCTTTTGCTACCGCTTCTACTGCTTCATTTTGACCTATTACTCTTTCATGTAGTGTTTTTTCAAGATTTTTAAGTTTTTCATTTTCATCTTGAGTTAGTTTTTTTACTGGTATTCTAGTCCAACTAGCAATTACTTCTGCAATATCTTCTTCTGTTAGAGTAATTATTTCCTTACTATTTTTACTTTCCCATTTTTTCTTTTCTTTTTCTAGCTTTTCTTCTAGCTGTTTTTTATCATCTCTTAATTTTGCTGCTTTTTCAAAGTCTTGTATATGAACTGCGTCATCTTTTTCTTTTTCTATTTTCTCAATTTTTTCTTCTATATTTTTTATTGACTCTGGCTGTGTATATGCTTTCATTCTAATTTTAGAAGCTGATTCATCTATTAAGTCTATTGCTTTATCTGGCAAAAATCTATCATTTATATATCTTACTGAAAGTTCTACTGCTGATTTAATTGCTTCTTCTGTAATTTTTACATTATGATGTGCTTCATATTTATCCCTAATACCTTCTAATATTTTTATAGTATCTTCTGATGTAGGCTCCCCAACATTTACTGGGCTAAATCTTCTTTCTAATGCACTATCTTTTTCAATATATTTTCTATATTCATTTAAAGTAGTTGCTCCTACTACTTTTATTTCTCCCCTTGCTAAAAGTGGTTTTAAAATATTTGCTGCATCTACTGCCCCTTCTGCTGAACCAGCTCCAACAATAGTATGTATTTCATCAATAAATAAAATAACATCTCCTGCTTTTTTTACTTCATTTAAAACTTTCTTTATTCTATCTTCAAAGTCTCCTCTATATTTAGCTCCTGCAACCATTCCAGATATATCTAAAGTTACTACTCTTTTATCTTTCAGTAATTCTGGTACATCGCCTACTACTATTTTTTGTGCTAAACCTTCAACTACTGCTGTTTTACCAACTCCCGGCTCACCTATTAAACATGGATTATTTTTATTTCTTCTTGAAAGTATTTGTATAACTCTTTCTATTTCATCTTTTCTACCTATTATAGGGTCTAGTTTTCCTTCTTCTGCTTTTTTAGTTAAATCTGTTCCATATTGGTTTAAAGTAGTCGTTTGATTATAGCTTCCTTTTTGACCGTAATTTGAATTTTTTCCATCGTTTGAAGTTAAAGCATCATCATTTAGAACTTTTACAATTTCATTATATAACTTTTGAGGTTCTACATTTAAGTCTAGCATTATTCTTACTGCTACACTATCTCCTTCTTTCATAATGCCTATTAATAAATGCTCTGTTCCTATATAATCATTTCCTTGTTTTTTAGCTTCTCTAAAAGCTGTTTCTATTACTCTTTTAGTTCTTGGTGTAAAGCCAATTGCACTACCTATTTCACTTGCATTATCTTCATTTATCCCTATAAGGTTTTCTATTTCTACCATTACCTTTTCTGGTGTAACGCCTTGGTTTTCTAGCACTTTACTTGCAATTCCAGCGCCTTCTTTTACTAAACCATATAAAAGGTGCTCTGTACCTATATAGTTATGACCTAGCGTACCTGCTATATCATTTGCAATTTCAATTGCTTTTTCAGCTCTTTTTGTAAATTTATATGTCATTTTTTCTTCCTTTCTGCCAAAAGGGACGCCCATTTTTGGCAGAAATTTGCCATTAGGGACACTCCTTCTTTTAGCTTACTAATTTTTTTAATTTTATTGCATTTTTATGTCAATTGTGTTATAATATATGTATAACTATTTATTGTCCATTTGGACGTGTCGCCCTTAGTTTATTAACTAAGGTGTTCCCTATAGGAGGATTTTTATGATTACTTTTTTATCTTTAATTTACGCGCTTTTGGTTGTTGTTCTTACTAAAACCTGTGAAATGTCAGTATCTATCCCTATCAGTATAATATTAGGAGCAATATTAATAGCAGTGGCAATTGATAACAAAAAGACCAAATAAAAATCCCCTTATGGAGATTTTTTATTTTTCCCCATTTTTAATAATTTGCTTTATCATTTTTGCTCTTTCTATATCTCTGTCGTATGCGTTTATTATATTTCCTAGTTTCTTTTGTAAATTTGATGGTTTTGTATATAGTTCTAGTTCTTTTATCTTTTTGTCTGTCAATTCTTTTATTATTCCTAAATCTGTTCCTAGTTTTATATCTGAAAGTAGTTTTATGCATTCATCTGAACTTATTTTTACTGCGTTTGTAAGTGTTCCGTATGACCTATATACTTTATCTTCTAATTCGATTTTTTCTTTTGCTAAATATTTTCTTGCTAAACGTTCTTGCTCCATTATTTTATTTGTTATATTTTCTAAATTATTTATAATTTCATCTTCTGATATTCCTAATGTTTGATTATTAGAAATTTGATACATATCACCTTTGCTATCACTTTCTTCCCCATATATTCCTCTAATTGTCATTCCGAAATTATGAATTATATGTAGTATTTTTGATATGTTACCTGTTAGCTTTAATGCTGGTAAGTGTACCATTACAGAAGCTCGTAGACCTGTTCCTACATTTGTTGGGCAAGATGTTAAATATCCATATTGTTCATTTGATGAAAAATGTAATAGCTCATCTAGTTTTTTATCTATTTCCTTTGCTAAATTCATTGTATTCTTCAGTTCTAAACCACTTCCAAATACTTGAATTCTTATATGGTCTTCTTCATTTATCATTATACAAATATTTTCTTCATCATTAATTAATATTGCTGATGTTTCTTCATTTTTATCTGATATAATTTCTGGGCTAATTATATGTTTTTCTACTAATGATAATTTTGTAATTGTGTCTATATCTTTTAATTTAAAATATTTAAGTCCATAGCCTAAACTAGGAGTTATATATTTTACTTTTTCTAATAATTCATTTATTTGTTCTTTATTAAGCTTAGCTTTGAAAGGTATTCCTTTTATATTTCTTGCTAACCTAATTCTTGTACTTACAACTACATCAGATTCTTTTCCATTATCTAAATACCAATTCATGTTTTCCTCCTTGTATGGAAGTTGGATGTTAGAAAATTAGGGTAATTACCTCGAAGTGTGGACGAGCTATGCTCGCCCCTACAATTATAAATTCCGAATTCTAACTTCTAACTTCAATCTCTAAATTCTATTTCATTTTCTTAATTTCATCTCTTGTTTTTGCTGCGTCTTCGTAGCGTTCTTCTTTTATTTCTTGTTTTAGCCTTTCTTGTAATTCTTCTATTTTTGATTTTTCATTTTTTTGTGCTTTTATATTTTTTTCATTTATTTTATCATTTTTAGTGTTATTCATAGTTTCTAAATTTTCAGAACTGTCTTTAAAATTTCCAATTCTTCCTACATGTTTATTAGCTCCATGTATGTTTTTTAATATTGAATCTAGTTTTGTTTTAAAGGCTTCGTAACATTCTTCACAGCCAAATTTTCCTGTTTCTAAAAATTCTTCATATGTCATATTACATTTATTACAAGTTAATGTTTTTGGTTTTATAATTTCTGGCAGAGTATCTTCATACATATCAAATACATCTCCTAAAAAACTTGAAAAACTTATTGGTATATTAAATTCCATATCATCAATTCCTAGTTTTTCTGCGCATTTATCACATAATGACATTTGCTTTTTTACTCCATTTATTATTTGTGTATATTTTATATTTGCTTCATTTTCTCCACAATTTTCACATTTCATAAAATTCACTCCTTTTTTATGTTAGAGCTTCAATTCTTGGGTAATTTCTTCGAAGAACGGGCGATTACTAATCGCCCCTACAATTCCAATCTATAAACTCTAACTCGTAGTTTTTAGTCAATTAAATTTATTAGCATGTTCTTAAATATCTTTGCACGTATTTGGTCTCTCATAGGCTGTGCAATTGTTAGTACATTGTCACTTGTTGCTACCTTTAATAATTTTGCTTGACTTTCATTTATCATATTATAAGATAAAAAATTACTAATAAATATATCTGCTTCTTGACTTGATAAGTATTCTTCTATGCTATTTATTATGTGCATAAAATAGTTGCTTTTTGTTACATTTATTTTTTTTATTTTTATATGACCACCGGCCTCCACGTTTACTTTCTACATAGTAACCTTGTGATGGTTTAAACCTTGTTGATATTACATAATTTATTTGAGATGGTACACAATTAAATTGCTGTGCTAAGTCATTCCTTTGTATTTCTATATATTCGTCTTCTTCTGTAAATAAATCTTTAATAAAATCTTCTATTATATCTGACATTCTCATATATTATTACCTCTTTTACTTTGACTTTCTTTGACCTATAAATATATTATATACTTTTTTTTGTTTATGTCAATAGTTTTCAAAAATTTATTTACATTTTATTTTTTATTTGTTATAATAAGTCTAGTAATTTAAGTATAGTATTTATTATGGTATAATTAAATCTTTATTAAAACTTGAAAAGGGCCTTTTTATTTTAAGGCTCTTTTACTTTTGTCATTTTATCCATTTCTTTTGCATTTTGTTTTTGTTTTTCTAAAGTAGTCCATGCAAAATATGATGAAATAAATTCTCCATATTTGGTTGTATCTTCTATATCCTCATTGCTTTTTTTATCTTCATTCATAAAAACACCTCATTTTTATTTTGTGCTTTTATATGTTTTATATTCATTTCGATTTTATTTTACATTTTTCAAAAAATTGGTAGTTTATTTTTACTTTTTTTGAACATTCTATTATTAGAAAAACATTTTTCAAGTTTTTCTAATTTATACATTTAGGAGGTGAAAGAAATGACAAATTCAAACTCTAAAGTAGTTCCAGAAGCTAGAGAAGCTTTAAACAAATTCAAATATGAAGTTGCTAGCGAAGTTGGTGTTAACTTAAAACAAGGTTATAATGGTGATATAACTTCAAGAGATGCTGGTAAAATAGGTGGTAACATGGTTAGAAAATTAATCGAAACAGCTGAAAGACAAATGGCTGGTAAATAGTTATATTTAAAAAACAGGAATTTATTTTTTGCCTTTCTACATAGAAAGAAAGACAGGAAACAAGTTCCTGTCTTTCACTTTAATTTTTTTCTAAATTATATGCAATTCGTCATTGTAACGGAATTTTAAATTTTCAATTCCGAGTTTTTCAAGCTCCTTTCCGATTTCTTTTCCTTGCTCAAACGAGCCAATAGCTATTTCATAATAGCCTGCTTTAGGGTAATAATCGAAAAACACTTTACTTATATCAGCGTTTACAACAATACGATTGAACTCGTCAAATTCTATTTTTGTTTTCACTTTTCCTAAATAACCGGAAATCCGACATAAGTCCATTCTTTCTAAAACAATTCCAATTGTCTTTTCTTTCATTATTTTCCTCCTTATTATAAAAGAAAAACATTTTTAATAGTTACTTTTTATATTGTAACATATTTTACATAAAATGTGTATACTTTTGAAAAAATTTCCAGTTTATTTTTTTACTATTTGTACAATATATATAATGAAATCTAAAATTTTCAGGAGGTGAAATAAAATGACAAACTCAAACTCTAAAGTAGTTCCAGAAGCTAGAGAAGCTCTTAACAGATTTAAACACGAAGTTGCTAGCGAAGTTGGTGTAAGTTTAAAAGACGGATACAACGGAAATATCTCTGCAAGAGATGCTGGTAAAATAGGTGGTAACATGGTTAGAAAATTAATACAACAAGCTGAAAGCCAAATGAAATAAGGAATATTAAAACCAAAAAATAAAGCCTTGCTATGCAAGACTTTATTTTTTGGTTTCTTATTTTTATGCTTCTGGTTTTACTAAACCAAAGTTTTTGCTATCTTTTAATCTATATATTACATTTACTTTTCCTGTTTCTATGTTTATAAATGCTAAAAAGTTATTTTTTGGTTTTCCTTCTAATTCTAATTTTGCATCTTCTGGTGCCATTGGTTTTATACTGTAATATATTGTTTTTATTATTTCATCTTCTATTTCATTTTGTGGTTTATCAGTATTTAATGTTTCTTTTAATTTTATTGAATCAGACATATTTTGTTTTTCTTTTTTAGTTTTCATTTTTCTTATTTGTCCTTCTAAAATGTCTATGTCTTTATCTATTGAAGCATATAAATCTCTATGTGCTGTTACTGCTCTAAATGTTTCTCCTGCAGCTGTTACATGTAGTTCTGCAACTTGTTCATTTCCTTCTGTTTTTATTGTTGCTAATACATCAATGTCTTCTCCAAAGTATTTTTCTAACCTTTCAATTTTTCTTTGCACATAATCTTTTATAGATTCTGTTGCCTTTAGTTCTTTTCCTGTTATTTTTATGTTCATAAAAATCGCTCCCTTCATTTTGATCTTTTGTTAAAATTACTCTGTTATAATTATATTATACCTTGTTTTGGAAAATTTTTCAAACATTTTTTAGTATTTTTAATATTTTATATGATTTTCTAATTTTTTTTATACATTTTTTCACAAACTATTGCAAATTTTATCTTTTTATGGTAGAATTTTATTTGCTATATTTAGAACACGATTGAGGAGGTGCAAAAAATGCCAAATATTAAATCAGCTATAAAAAGAACAAAAGTTATCGAAAAGAAAACAATGCAAAATAATATGATTAAATCAGCATATAAAACAGCTGTTAAAAAATTCGAACAAGCTGTAGAAGCAGGAAAAGTTGAAGAAGCTACAACATTATTTTCTGAAGCTACTAAAAAAATAGACCAAGCTTGTACAAAAGGTGTTATAGTAAAAAACACAGCTGCTAGAAAAAAATCAAATTTAGCTAAAAAATTAAACGCTGTAAAAGCGTAAATTATAAAAAATTGTGCACAGTTTTTTATATTCTTGGAATTTCCGAGTGTAAACGAAGGAAAGCTCCTAGAAGATAATTATGCAAATTCATACATTTTTTTGGTGAAGAATGAACCTAAAAAATGTTGAGTTTGCTTTTTATATTGTAGGAATTTTCGACTGAAATGAGGAAAGCTCCTAGAAGATAATTATGCGAGACTTAGATTTTCTTAGTGACGAAGGAACTTAGAAAATTTTAGTTTCGTTTTTTATAGACACATAGAAAAGCAAATTTAGAAATTTCATTTCTAAATTTGCTTTTTCTATTTTACTTCTTCACTTGTTTCATATAGACTATCTGCACACATATCTATATCATTTCCCCATGATATAGTTCCAAAAGATATTTTTACTTTGCTAAATACGTCTTTATCTTTCAATTTTTTAAAAATACCTTTGTCTAAATATGGTTTCATATCCTTTATCTTCTTCACATTATTATCAAAAGTAAGTAATAATTGATAATTTTCTAAAACTTCTACATTTACTATCTTTCTCATAGTTTTACCCTACTATTAATTTTATTTTATCATATTACTTCTAAAAAAAAACAACTTATTTTTTTGCTAAAAATTACCTTTGCTTTTGTCTTTATTTTATGTTAATATAAATTTATAAGATATTAGAAAAGAAGTGAGGTATATTTATGAAATTTGTAAATATTTTATTAGATAAATTTAAAAACTTAGATCCAAAAGTTAATAAAGTAATGAAATTAGGTTTTACTTTTTCTTTTATAGTTTGTATACTTTCAAGTATGATATTACTTACATATGAAGCTTTTTATAGCTTACCTTCTCTATTTTACATAGGAATTTCATTATTTAGAACATCTTTAAGTTTTGCTGTAGCCTTCTTTATTTGTGGTATTGGATTTGATACAGTTCAAAAAGAAATGAATTAAATATACATAAATTGTTTACTTTTATTAGATTTTATAGTATAATATATTTATAGTAACTGTAAAATGATTCATTCAAAGGAGATTACCTATGAAAGAAACAAAAATTTATAGCAAAACAACCTGTATCGTTCTTAACCCTCAGAATAGTAAGTCCGAGGAATACCGGCGGAACCATATGGGAAATGTGAACCACCCTATGAGAACAACAAAAATTTATAATCTCTATCTCGTTCAACAGTAAGCATGAGAAGTGCTGGCGGAACCATATGTGTAGCATAGGGCGGAACTACAACAACTGAATATCGTAAATTGGAAGAACCCTTCAAATTTTGAAGGGTTCTTCATTTTCTATTTCTTTAATTCTTCTATAAACATTTTATTAAGCATTTGTGGGTTTGCTTTTCCTTTTGTTTCTTTCATTGCTTGACCTACTAGGAAGCCTACTGCTTTATCTTTTCCTGCTTTGAAGTCTGCTACTGACTGAGGGTTTGCCTCTATTATTTTTTGTACTACTTCTTTTATTGCTCCTTCATCTGATATTTGTATCCAGCCCTTTTCTTTTATTATTTCTTCTGGGTCTTTTGGATTTTCAAATAATTCTTCTACTACTTTTTTTGCTATTGCACTGCTTATTGTTCCTTTTTCTATTAATGTAACCATTTTTGCTAATTGCTCTGCTGTAAATGGTATTTGGTCTGCTTCTATTTCTTTTTCATTTAATATTCTTGAAATGTCTGATAATAGCCAGTTTGCAACTAGTTTATGGTTTCCACATATTTTAGATGCTTTTTCAAACATATTTGATAAGTGTTTTGATGCTGTAAGTAAGTTACTATCTTTTTCTGATAATCCTAATTCACTCATATATCTTGTTTTTCTGCTTTCTGGTAGTTCTGGTAGGTTATTCTTTATATTTTCTATATATTCATCTGATAGTTTTATTGCGACTAAATCTGGGTCTGGAAAATAACGGTAGTCTTGTGCATCTTCTTTATCTCTCATTGAGAAGGTTTTTCCTGATACATCATCCCATCTTAGTGTTTCTTGCTCTATTTTTCCGCCTTCTTCTATTACATCTATTTGTCTATCTGCTTCATATTCTATTGCTCTTACTATACTTCTAAATGAGCTCATATTTTTCATTTCTGTACGTGTTCCAAATTCACTTGCTCCTTTTTTTCTTACAGAAACGTTTACATCTGTTCTAAATGAACCTTCTTGCATTTTACAGTCTGATACTTCTATATACTCATAAATTGATTTTAGTTTTCTTAAATAGTTCTCTGCTTCTTTACTGCTACGTATATCTGGCTCTGATACAGTTTCTATTAGTGGTACCCCTGCTCTGTTTAAATCTACTAAACTTCCTCCACCAAATTCATTATGGTTTAGCTTTCCTGCATCTTCTTCTATATGTATACGTGTTATTCCTATTTTCTTCTTTTCTCCCTTTTCATCTTCTATTTCTACATAACCATTTTTGCAAAGTGGCATATCAAATTGAGATATTTGATATGATTTTGGAAGGTCTGGATAAAAGTAATTTTTTCTATCATTTTTACTATTTTTCTCTATTTCACAATTTGTAGCAAGACCTGCTTTTACTGCATATTCTACAACTTTCTCATTAAGTACTGGTAAAGCTCCTGGCATTGCCATACATACTGGACAAGTATGTGTGTTTGGTTCTCCACCAAATTCTGTTGGGCAACTACAAAATATTTTTGTTTTTGTAGAAAGCTCTGCATGTACTTCAAGTCCTATTACTATTTCATAGTCTTCTCTAGACATTCGTTTTTTCCTCCTTCACGCGAAGCGTGTATTATTCACTCTTCACTATTCATTATTCACTATTCATTTAAGCCTTTTCTTCGAAGTATGGGCGGAATTCGGTATTATCAAAGTGGTATTCCTTACCGATTTAACCCCTACGGTTTTAATTTATATCTTTATACTGTTTTTATAAATCGTATTTTAATATATATAAATTAATAAGTTTGCTTATTTTATTCCTCTACTGCCATTCCTCCGAAGAACGGACGAGCGATGCTCGCCCCTACAATTGTTTTTATTTTTACACAATTTAATAAATTTTTATATTTTTTTAAATTCTGGTTTATAATTCTCTCTAAACTTTATAGCTTGTTCAAATGTATATGCTGCATTTAATAAGGTCTCTTCACTAAACTTTTGCCCTATTAACTGCATTCCTATTGGCATTCCTTCTTTATCTACACCACATGGAATTGATATTCCTGGCAAACCTGCTATATTTACTGATACTGTGCATATATCTGCTAAATACATTTCTAGTGGATTTGATGATTTTTCTCCTATGTTAAATGCTGTTGTTGGCGCTGTTGGTGTTAGTATTACATCATATTTACTAAATGCTTCATCAAATTTTGCTTGTACTAGTGTACGTACTTGTTGTGCTTTTTTGTAATATGCATCATAATATCCTGAAGATAACACATAAGTTCCTAGTATAATTCTTCTTTTCACTTCACTTCCAAAGGCTTCACTTCTTGAATTTTTGTATATATCTTTTAAATTTTCATAGTTTGGTGTTCTATAACCATAGCGAATTCCATCAAATCTTCCTAAGTTTGAACTTGCCTCTGCACATGCTATAATGTAATATGTTGCTAATGCATAGTTTGCAATATCTAATGAAAATTCTTCTACTTCTGCCCCTAATTCTTTGTATTTTTCTATTGCTTCTTCTAATTTTTGTTTTACTTCTTCGCTAATACCTTCTCCATAAAATTCTTTTGGAATTCCTATTTTTATTCCTTTTATATCATTTTTTAGGCTTAATGTGTAATCTACTTTTTCTCTATTTTCTGATGTTGAATCTTTTTCATCATATCCTGTTATTACATTTAAAAGATTAGCACAATCTTCTACATCTTTTGTTATTGGACCTATTTGATCTAATGATGAAGCAAAGGCTACTAAACCATAACGTGATACTAATCCATATGTTGGCTTCATTCCTACTACTCCACAGAAGGATGCTGGTTGACGTATTGAGCCACCTGTATCTGAACCTAGCGCCCAAGGCACCATTTGGCTAGCAACTGCTGCTGCGCTTCCTCCTGATGAACCTCCTGGTACTTTATTTAAGTTCCATGGATTTTTCGTTACATGAAATGCTGAGTATTCTGTTGCACCACCCATTGCAAACTCGTCCATGTTTAATTTTCCTAAATTAATCATGTTTTCATTATTTACTTTTTCTATTACTGTTGCATCATATGGTGAAACAAAGTTTTCTAGCATTTTTGAACTACATGTTGTGTGTATTCCTTTTGTACAGATATTATCTTTTATTCCTATTGGAATACCTGCTAAACTACCTTTTATTTCATTTGCTTTTACTTTTTCTTCTATTTCTTGTGCCTTATTCATGGCATCTTCTTTTAATACTGTTACAAAAGCTCCAATGTCTTTTTCTTTTTCATTTATTCTATCAATATAAGCTTTTGTTATTTGACTTATTGTTAATTCTTTATTTGCTAATTTTTCTTTTAACTCGTGAACTGTTAATTCTGTGATTTCCATTTGTATCCTCCCTTTTTAGAGGTTGGAAGTTGGAGGTTGGAGGTTGGATTTTAAGGTAAATTCTTCGAAGTGTTTACCCTATTTTCCAACTTCCAACTTCTAACTTCTAACTTCCTATTGTATTACTTTTGGTATTTTGAACATATTTCTTTCTTTTTCTGGTGCATTTGCTAAAAGAGCTTCGTTATCTTCAAAATTTATTATTTCATCTTTTCTAAATACATTATAATTTTTGTTTGTACCTATTGTTTCTTTTAGTCCTTCTACTGGTGCGTTATTTACTATGTTTGCAAAGTTTAAAATGTCTTGTAAATGTAATAAATAAGTATCTATTTCTTCTTCTTTTAAATTTAAGTTTGCAAGTTTTGCTATATGCAAAATTTCTTCTTTACTTACTTTCATACTTCTTCATCTCCTATTTTTCTTAAAACTATTCTTTCCCTAAATAACTTTGTGTTTTATTATATCCTTTTTTTGGTAATATTACAAGTATTTATATTATTTTATTTGCAATATTTTCTTTGCAATTTCCTCACTTATTCCTTTTACTTCCATAAGTTCTTCTATACTTGACTTACTCATTTTTTCTACACTTCCAAATTTCATAAGTAAAGCTTTCTTTTTAACTGGACCTATTCCTTCTATTTCGTCTATGGCTGATTTTGTTACTCCCTTATCTCTTAATTTTTTATGATAGCCTATTGCTATTTCGTGTACTGTGTCTTGGAACAATGTAACTAAGTTCATTAGGTTTTCTGATAGTTTTATTTCTTTTCTGTTTTCATCTATTAGGGCTCTGGTTTGATGTTTGTCGTTTTTTACCATACCAAATACTTTTATTTCATTTAAGTTATCCACTTTGTTTTCATATTCTGTGGATACCGCTTCTATCGCCTCTTTTATTGCCCTTATTTGTGTTATTCCACCATCTGCAAAAATCACGTCTGGTAGTTTTCCAAATGATCCATTTTTTTCTTTTATAGAACGCCTTAATCTTCTTGATACTACTTCTTTCATGCATGCCACATCATCTTGAGCATAAACTGTTTTTATTTTAAATATACGTGATAGATTTCTTTTTATTTCTCCATCTTTCATTACACACATTCCTGCTACCATGTTTGTTCCTGAAAGATTTGAAATATCGAAACATTCTATTTTTCTTGGCATTTTCTTTAAGTTTAATACTTCTCTTAATTCTGTTAAAACATCATATTTATCCTTTGATTTGTTATCTAAGGTTATTTTTGCGTTGTTTTCTGCCATTTCTACTAAACGCAATTTTTCTCCTCTTTGTGGAGTTTTTATTTCTACTTTTCTTCCTGCTTCTTTTGTAAGCCATTCTTCAAAAATATTCTTTTCTTCTATTTCACTTTTCATCATTATTTTATTAGGTAGTATACTTTTTCCTATATAATACTGCTTTACAAAATCTGATAATATTTGCTCATCTTTTTCGTCATTTAATTCTTTGAAGAAGTAGTGCTCTCTCCCTACCATCTTGCTACCACGCACGAAGAAAATTTCTATACATACTTCTACTTCATTTCTTGATAAACCTATAACATCTATATCGTTTTCGGTTATATTTGAAACTTTTTGCTTTTCTCCTATTCTCTCTATTGCAAGCTTTTTATCTCTTATATATGCTGCCTTTTCAAATTCCATATTTTTAGATGCCTCTTCCATTTGCTGTTCTAGCTCTTTTAGAATACCATTCAAATTTCCATCTAATATTGATACTATCTGGTTTATTTGCTCTCTATATTCTTCTTTTGAAATATAACCCATACATGGTGCCATACACTTTTTTATATGGTAATTTAGACATGGTCTATCTTTATATTTAAAGCTTTTACACTGACGAATTTTAAATTTTTCTTTTATAAAGTCTACCATTTCTTTTGCTGAACCTGCTGATGCATATGGTCCAAAGTATTTTGCACCATCATTTAATATTCTTCTTGTTACATATACATTTGGGAAATCATCTTTTACATTTATTTTTATATATGGATATGTTTTATCATCTTTTAAAAGTACATTAAATTTTGGTCTATTCTTTTTTATTAAATTACATTCTAATATAAGTGCTTCTGTTTCATTATCTACTACTATATATTCAAAATGATCTATTAAAGCTACCATGTTTTGTATTCTTTGTGTTTTATTTGTCTTTCTAAAATATGACCTAACTCTGTTTTTTAAAGAAATTGCCTTTCCTACATATATAATTTTATCGTCTTTGTCATGCATTATATATACGCCTGGCTTATTAGGTAATTTTTTTAGTTCTTCTTCTATATTAAACATTGCTAACCTCTCTTTTGGAAAGATTTGGGACGTGTCTAAAACTTTCCAAATAAAATTGAATATAAAGTATAAAATTATTTATTAAAAATTTGGAAAGTTTTAGACACGTCCCAAATCTTTCCATTTAACTTTTATATTATATATTGTACCATATTTTATAAATTTATCAAATTCTTTTTTAAATATTGACTTTTTATGTTGATGCAACTATAATATTGCTTATATTTTAAATTTTAAAAAAGGGAGGGTATTCACATTATGAGATTATCCGAATTAGAATTAAAACGGGGAGAGACAGTTGTTTTAAAAGCAGATTTGACTGCTGTCAAGTTAACTGTTGACATTACTGAGAAATTATCTTTAACTATCAAAGATTCAAATGGTATTACCAAAGTCTCAAAAGAAGTATCTCCTGGAACTATACTTATGGTAGAACCAAAGCATTATTCATGTATTAAACATTAAAATGTATTAAAAGAAAGTTTTGAATATATTCAAAACTTTCTTTATTTTATTTATTTTAATATACTTATTAGATATTTAAATCTTATTACTTTTCTTACAGCCTTTCCATTGTCTTCATTGTACATTTCCTCAAGCAACTTATAAAGTCCTTCTAAATAGAAATTTGATAATACGTTTCTCGTATCACTCTCTAATTTTTTTATTGCTTCATCCTTTGTTTCAAATTCTTTCCCATGTCCATATTCATACCACCGAGTTTCTTCCTGCATATGTTCATATTTCATGTACATATCCTCCTTAAATAAATTATTATTTATAGTTACAAAAAATTATATTTGTATATTATCATAATTTAGTATAATTTGCAATAAAAATACAGACTTTCGTCTGTATTTTATCTTTTTATCTTTTATTTATAAATCCAACTTCTATTTAAACATTAACTGTTTCTTTTACTTCTTTTTTTATATCTTTCTTTTCTTTCATCCAGTCTTTTCCATCTACAATTCTTGCTACTAACATTGATGATGCTGAGTCACCAACTACATTTAGCATAGTTGCTGGTGCGTCTATTATTGTTGCAATTATTGTTAGTATTGGTAAAGCTGCTACTGGGTAACCCATCATTGTTATTATTAGCATTTCTGATATTGTTCCACCACCTATTGGCACTGCTGTTACTAATAATGTTGCTAATAGTGCTATACCTATTACTCCAAATATCTCTCCTGCAGTTGCTAAACTTGTTCCAAATAAACATACCAAGAACATTATTTTAAATACTGAACCTATTATTGAACCATCTTTGTGGAAGCTTGTTCCTAATGGTATTGTTGTTTCTGCTATGTCTTCTGGTACACCTATTTTTCTAGCTCCTTCTACATTTACAGGTATACATGCTGCACTTGAACATGTTGCTAAAGATGTAAGTGTTGCTGGAATTATATTTCTCCAATATGCTTTTATACCTTTTGTTCCACCTGCTATAAATGCATATATTGTATACATTACTATATAGAATAATACTGCTACTACAAAATATATTACAAATGTTTTTAAGTATCCTACTGCAATGCTTGAACCAAGTTCACCTATTACTGCTGCAAAATAACAACCTAAACCTATTGGTGCATAGTACATAATTATTTTTATAATATTATTTACTATTTCATTTGCAGAATTTAGGAAGTTTAAAACTGGCTCTGCTTTTTCTTTTGTCATATTCATTGCTATTCCAAATATTACTGAAAATACTAATAGTGCTATTAAGTTATCTCTTGTTAATAGTTTTGAAAAGTCATTTACAGTTAGTAAGCTAACTGTTCTTTCTGCAATAGAAAGTTCTTCTTCATCTTCTACTGCTCCTTCATCAAAAACTTCTACTATTTTTGCAGAATCTTCCGGATTTACAAGTTTTATAAAATATGTACTTACAAAGCCTACTAGCACTGCTATTACTGATGTAATTGCAAATACCAATATTATAGTACCTACAATTTTCCCTAAGCGTTTAGGTTCTTTCATTTTAGCTACTGATGTAGTTATTGTTAAAAATATTAGTGGAACAATTACGACTAATAAAAGATTTAAAAAGATATCGCCCAATGGCTTTAATACTGTTGCTTTTTCTTTAAAGATAAGTCCTACGACTGCACCAACAATAATAGCAACAAGAAGAATTATTGTTGATTTGTAATTTGATAAAAATTTTTTCATAATACTACCCCTTTTTATTTTGGTGGTAACTAAAATTATAATTATAACTTTAGAATTCTTTGATTATTATATAATATATTATTTTCATTTACAAGCATTAATGACATTTTTACAATAATATGTTTAAAATTACTAATAAAATTGCACCGTGGAACACCTAGTATTCCAACTACTATTGCAGTTAAGATATTTAAACCTATATGAAAATTAAACATTCCACCTATTAAATTGATAACAAATATTAAAATTCCCCCAATAATTGAATTAAATATTAGTTTTAATATAAATTTTAATGGTACTATAAATATTCTACCTATTATAAATAAAAAAAATATACAAGCTAAGTAAATTATAATTGTATTTGCTTCCAACTTTAATCACCTTTCCCTTGCTTAATATTATGATTAATGTTGGACAAATATAACTTACTTGTCTTATATATTTCTATATTCTTTTTTATATTGCTTCATTTAATTTTATTTCTATTTGATTTATCATATCTAGCACTATGCCTTGTTCCTTAGCTTGTTTTACTAAATAATCAAATTTTGCTCTACATGCTTTTATTTGATATGTGTAATAATCAATTAAATCATCTTGTGCATATTCAAAATTTTTATTTGCCTCATCTAACTCTTTCTTTGCTTTCATTATGCTTATCATAAGCTCTATTTCTTTTTCTTTATCATTTTTTTCTATTATTTTATTTTCTTTTATATAATCATTCTCCATAACTAATCTCATTCCCTCTTTAAATCAGATCTGGTTGGAAAAGAATTAAATTTTGACTAGGAGAACAAATTTGAAATTTATGAGGCGTACTAATTGTACGTTGATTAAATTTTAAATGAAGTTCGACAACGTCAAAATTGTAATTATTTTTCAACCTTAAGCCCCCTAAAATTTTGCTTGTTATTATTATATTCACCATTTTTCCTTTTTATACCAAATTTATAATTATTATTCCTATTGTTTGTATAACAAATAAATTTAATACATTAGATGTAAGTAAATTATTTGTAGCTTCTACTACACCTTCTTGTTCTTTATTATTTTTGTAATGCCTTTGTGATTCAAAAAATGTAATAAGTTCTGGAATACTTGTAATAAATCCTAATGCTATTCCTATTATTGCTTCAGGTATATTAAAAATTTGTGCTAAATTTTCTAGTACTATACTTAATTTATCTCCTATAAAATATAAAACAATAGAAGTAAATATTAAGCCTATTGAATATTTGATAATCACATTTACTTTTCCTTTTACCCATTTCTTTTCTTTTTCTATTTGTTTATATAATTCTTTATCCTGCTTTTTTAAATATAGTTTGTGTATATTAGAATTTATATAATAAAATAATAAAAATAGTAATATAAAAATTGGTACAAAACTAATACTAAATTCTATTTTACTTATTAGCATAAATATAGGAATTAATATTGTTATTATTACCAAAACTAATTGTATTTTTATAGCTTTATTGCTTAATTGTTTTTGATTCTTACTTAATATTATAGATAAGCTATATTGTACTAAATTTATAATATTAGAACTAATTATATTATAAATACTTGTGCTACTTAGCCCTGCAAAAGCTGAAAATGTTACTGTTAAAAATTCTGGTATAGATGTTGCTATACCTGCTACATTTCCTACTGTTTTAGAAGATAAATTTAAGGCTTGTGCTAATTTTCTTAAGAATTTTACTAATATATATTTAGATATTAATACTATCAAAAGTGAAAATATAATAAATTTTAATATTTCTATGAACATTTTTCTCTCCTTGTTTTTTATCCTATTATTTCCTATATATATAATTTAATACAATTTGTTTATATATAAAAAGATGAAAGAGTTTGAACTCTCTCATCTTTTTACTTTTATTGTTCTGCTATTTTTTCTAAAAACGAATAGAACTTTTCTTGCTCTTGTACTACATTCCATTCTGTCATTTGGTCAACTACAAAATCACATTTATCTTTGTAAAAACTGTCAGTAGTTGAGAAAATTAAAACGGGAATATTATACTTTCTTCTGAGCAATTCTCTTAATACTCTGTCTCCTCCTCTTACTTCCAGTAAATAACTATCTTTATATATACCTAACCCCATATCTAAAACAATTGCATCGATATCTTGCTGTTCATAGCAAATTCTACGTAATGCAGGATTTATTGCTTTTTTTATTTCTACTTCTATTCCCTGTTTTTGGCATTCTTTTATAATACCAAAGCACTTTGTTTCTGCATGGTCATCAACTATCAAAATCTTCATAGTTATTTCCTCCTGTAATTTTGTTATATGTTCATAATTTATAAACATACATTCTTTTAAATGGTTACATAAATATTTTAACACAAAAAAATTATTTTTTCAACGTTTTTAGTTGTATTTTTATTATTTATGTGTTACACTATTTATTAATAATAAATAGCTATAATAAAAGACTAGTACTAGTTTTAAGTTTTATAAAGAGAGCCTGCGGTCGGTGGAAGCTAGGTTAAAACAAATTAGGAATCTACTTTTATTGCTTTTCGTTTAAAAAGCGAAACCGAGTTATGCTAGGTTATAAGCATTTTAGAGATTATTTTAGATTTTATAAAAATGTAAAATAAATTAAGGTGGCACCGCGAAAAATATTCGCCCTTATGCTTTTGTGTTTAGCATAGGGGCTTTTGTTTATTTTTATTTCCCAATTAGGGACAGTCCCTAATTGGGAAAATGGGACAGTTAGGGACTGTCCCTAATTGAGAAAAAGGAGGTAAAATTATGATTGATATTAAATTTTTAAGGGAAAACCCTGATGTGGTTAAAGAAAACATCAAAAAGAAATTTCAGGCCCATAAACTTGTTTTAGTTGATGAAGTTATTGAGTTTGATTCTAAGAATAGAGAGGTTAAATTAAAAGGCGATGAACTTCGCTCTAAACGTAATTCTTTAAGTTCTGAAATTGGTAATTTAATGAGACAAGGTAAGAAGGAAGAGGCTGAAGCTATTAAGTCAGAAGTTAAAAAAATTAATGATAAATTAGTAGAAAATGAAAAATTAGAAGCTGAATATGAGGCTAAAGTTACTGAAAGAATGATGAAAATTCCTAACATTATTCATGAGTCTGTTCCTATTGGAAAAGATGATAGCCAAAATGTTGAAATTAAAAAATATGGTGAACCATTAGTTCCTAATTATGAAATTCCATTTCATGGAGAGATTTTAGAAAAACTTGGAGGCATTGATTTAGATTCTGCTCGTAGAGTTGCTGGTAATGGTTTTTACTATTTAATGGGAGATGTTGCACGTCTTCATTCTGCAGTACTTACTTATGCTAGAGATTTTATGATTAATAAAGGCTTTACTTATTGTATTCCACCTTATATGATAAGAGCTGATGTTGTAACTGGTGTTATGAGTTTTGAAGAAATGGACGCTATGATGTATAAAATAGAAGGCGAAGATTTATATTTAATTGGTACTTCTGAACATTCTATGATTGGTAAGTTTAAAGGTCAACTATTAAATAGAGAAAATATGCCTTATACAATGACTTCTTATTCTCCATGTTTTAGAAAAGAAAAAGGTGCTCATGGTTTAGAAGAACGTGGTATTTATAGAATACATCAATTTGAAAAACAAGAAATGATTGTTGTTTGTGAGCCTGAGGAAAGCTATAAATGGTATGAAAAAATGTGGAGCTATACTGTTGAATTATTTAGAAGTATGGGTGTTCCTGTTCGTACTTTAGAGTGTTGCAGTGGAGATTTAGCAGACTTAAAGGCTAAAAGCTGTGATGTTGAAGCTTGGAGCCCAAGACAGAAAAAATACTTTGAAGTTGGAAGCTGTTCTAACTTAACAGATGCACAAGCACGCAGACTTGGAATTCGTATTAAAGGTGAAAAAGGAAATTATTATGCACACACATTAAATAATACTGTAGTTGCCCCTCCTAGAATGTTAATTGCTATTTTAGAAAATAACTACCAAGAAGATGGAAGTGTAATTATTCCTGAAGTTTTAAGACCTTATATGGGTGGAACTGATAAGATAGTAGTAAAATAGTATTTATTATGAAAGGATGTTGAATATGGGATTTTCAGTAGAAAATAATACTAATGAAGAAAATACTACAAATAGTATTGAACTTATTTCATACACTTATGATGATTATACAAAATTAGTAAATCCAGTAGATGGTTCAGAAGATATATATTTTAAATCTGCTTTAATATATTCTTCTGAACAAGTTGATAATTCTACTATTAGAACTTATTATAGTCCCAAGGGAGAATATACTGATATTATAGATAATACTCTTAAAACTAGAGAAGTATCTTTTACTGATATTAATAATATTGACAGTGAACATGCCAGATTGCTTAAATTTCATCACTATTCAAAATTATATAATGATAAACCTAATATTATTAATTTTTTGAAATTTGCAAAAGCTCATAAAAATTATAAAAATATTACAGATTCTATCATAATTAAAATAAATGATAAGTCAATATTAGATCCTCAAGATGAAATAGTAAAGGAATTTGATAAATTAGAGCATATTTCTCAAACTTTAAGTTTTACAATACCATATCTTATTGCATCAAATGAGATAGAAAATGCTATATCAGAAATAAATTCTTATATTGTTAATGGTACTATGAATATATCTGTTATTGAATCTTCTATGCAAGCATTAGGCGAATGCGAATTTTGTGAGGCTTCTTATGGCATACTTAAACAAATTGTAGAAGGTCAAAATGTTGATTATAGAGATGCACTAAGTAAATTAAGTAATTACCTTCGTAATATAGAAACAACAATTAAAATTAATAGTAAAGATTGTGAATTATTTGAAGAAATTTAAAAAGTGAGGAACCTAAATATGGCAAAGTTACATTTTAGATATGGAGCAATGAATGCAGGTAAAACAACTATTTTGCTTCAGACTGCATACAATTATGAAGAAAGAAATCAAAAAATATTAATAATAAAACCAGCAATAGATACAAAAGGAAATGAAAAAGTTGTATCTAGAATAGGATTAAGTAGAAATGTTGATGCTTTAATTTCACCAAACGATATTATTTTTGATAAAATTGAAAACTGCTTAAGTTGGGTAAATTGTATTTTAGTTGACGAAGCACAATTCTTAACCAAAAGCCAAGTTGAGGAATTATATTATATAACTAAACTATACAATATTCCTGTAATAGCATTTGGCTTAAGAACAGATTTTAAGTCTAATGGATTTGAAGGAAGCATACGATTATTAGAATTAGCAGATGCTTTAGAAGAAATGCCAACTATTTGTAGATGTGGTAAAAAAGCAAGGTTTAATGCTAGAAAAGTAAATGGTGAATTTACAAGTGATGGCGATAGTGTAGTAATTGATGGTACACAAAATGTAGAATATGAATCACTTTGTGGGTCTTGTTATATTGATAAAGTATTAAAATTAAAGAAAAAATAATATGTAAAATGAAGCATATATATATTATAATGCTTCATTTTTATATATTTTGCATATTTTTTATATGTATGTTATAATATTTATAATTTAATTAAAACATTTTTATTATATTTAATAGTATTTTTAGAAAGAGGTAATATATATGTTAATAAAAAACCCTGAATTTAAGATATCTGCTGTTTCCCCAGCTCAATACCCTGATGATAATTTACCACAAGTTGTTTTAGTTGGTAAGTCTAATGTTGGTAAGTCTTCTTTTATTAATACTATGGTTAATAGAAAGAAACTTGCTAGAACTAGTAGCGAACCTGGTAAAACTAGGCAAATTAATTTTTATAATATGGACAATAAATTCTATTTTGTAGATTTACCTGGTTATGGTTATAGTAAAATGTCTAAAGCAGAACAAGCTAAGGTTGGCAGTTTTATAGAACAATATTTAAATACTAGTAAAAATATTGCTTTAATTGTGTTTCTAATTGATATTAGGCATAACCCTTCTGAAAATGATAGGCTTATGTATAGAT
>CAPNDH010000021.1 GCA_948664205.1 uncultured Clostridia bacterium
TAACACATAAAGTAAATGGAGAAAAATATGTATTAGAAAATCCAGTACCAAGTCACAAAGAAGCTTTAGAATTTATGCTAAAACAATTATTACACCCAGAATATGGAGTTATATCATCACTAGATGAAATAAATGCAATAGGGCATAGAGTGCCACACGGAACAGATATATTTGATAAATCTGTATTAATTACAGATGAAGTAATAAAAGAAATAGCAAGTTGTGAAGAACTTGCACCAATACACACACCACCAATTTTAAATGGAATAGAAGCATGTAAAAAAGTAATAGCTGGAAAACCAATGGTAGCAGTATTTGATACAGCATTCCATCAAACAATACCAGAGGAAAGATACATCTACCCAGTTCCATATAAATATTACGAAAAATATAAAATGCGTAAATATGGTTTCCATGGAACAAGCCATAGATATGTTTCAAATAGATTAGCAGAATTAGTAAATGAACCAATAGAGAACCTAAAAACAGTAGTATGCCACTTAGGACAAGGTGCAAGCTTATGTGCAGTAGATGGTGGTAAATCTGTAGAAACATCTATGGGAATGACACCAGTTTCAGGAATAATGATGTGTGCAAGGTCAGGAGACTTAGACCCATCAATAGTAACATTCTTAATGAAAAAAGAAGGTTTAACACCAGATGAAATGGAACACATATTAAACCAAGAATCAGGAACATATGGAATATCAGGAGTAAGTAAAGATAATAGGGATATATGTAAAGCAGAAAAAGAAGGAAATAAAAGAGCAGCTTTAGCAAATAGAGCTTATGCATATAATGTTGCTCAGTATGTAGCAAAATACGCAGTTTCAATGAATGGAATAAATGCAATAGCATTCACAGCAGGAATAGGCGAAAATCAAGCAAGCTTACGTGAAGAAATATGTAGTTATTTAAATTGGATGGGCGTAGAAATAGATAAAGAAGCAAACCAAGTACAAAGTGAAGAAAAAGAAATATCTACTAAAAATTCAAAAATAAAAGTATGGGTAATACCAACAAACGAAGAATTAGTAATAGCTAGAGATACTAAAGCAATTGTAGAAAAAATGTAATAATCTATATATAGTAAAAACACAGAACAAATATATTGTCCTGTGTTTTTTATGCATTTAAAGATTCCTAAAAATTGGATTAATAATTTCTTCATCAATCATCCGTTTAGCCTGTGCATACTCAACATCTGAAATCAAATTATGATCATAGTTGCAACTCATTACTATTTTTAATGAATTTTCATCAATAATTTCCTTTAAAATGTGAAAATCCATTTTTCTATGAACATCAAGTTGCACAGTTAAATCTAATTTAGTAATTTCCATATGCTTTGTTTTCCTTTCTACCATATAATGGTTGAAATTAAGTTACTAGCTACATATATATTATAGCACAATATACATAAAATAGCAATGTATTTTTGAACAACTGGTCAGAAAGTAGAAATAGTATTGAAAAATAAAAATAATTGCTGTATAAAAAGTATCAAAAGGAGGACGATATGAACTTAGAAAAAATTAAAACAGCACAAACAATTTATTTAGGAAAAGAAATACTATATAAAGAAGAGATGGAATCTACACAAGAACTCGCAAGACAATTAGTAAAAGATAATGTTAAAAATGGAACTTTAGTAATAACAGATAATCAAATTAAAGGAAAAGGCACAAAAGGTAGAACGTGGGAAACAAGCAAAGAAAAAAATATAACAATGACAATAATATTAAAACCAAACTTAAAAATAGAAAAATTAGAAGGCTTGACATTAAAAATAGCACAAGCTATAAAAGAAGCAATACAGGGATTATATGGCTATAACTTAACAATAAAAGTTCCAAATGATCTATTGCTAAATAAAAAAAAGATATGTGGAATACTAACGCAAACAGCTAGCATTGGAAATAAAGTAAGCTATATATTAATAGGTATCGGATTTGATGTAAATGAAGAAAATTTTAGTAAAGAATTAGAAGGTATAGCAACATCTTTAAAAAAAGAATATGAAAAAGAATTTGAAAGAGAAGAAATTATAATAAAAATAATTGAAAAAATAGAGAAAATTGTATAGAAAATAACCTTTGTATAAGGAGGTTATTTTTTATTTCAAGCATTTTAAATGTATCAAAACTTTCTAATCAATCCACTTAATTTTCTTTATAGTCTACCAATAATAAAATATCTGTTTTATAAACTGACCGTCCAGACTAATTGTATTATTTGAAGTTTAAAGTTATTATTTAGAAAAATGAAATTTAGAACAGGGTGATAAAATTGAAAACAGCATTTCTGTTTCCGGGTCAAGGAGCGCAATATCCTGGCATGGGAAAAGACATTTACGAAAAATATGAAGAAGCAAGAAATATTTATGATAAAGCAAGTAAAATTTTAGAAACGGATATTAAAAAACTATGTTTTGAAACTTCACAAGAAGAGCTTTCAAAAACGAAAAACACACAAATAGCAATTGCAGTAACTAGTTTAGCTATTTTAGAAGTCTTAAAGAAAAATAAAATTCAAGCAGACATATGTGTAGGACTTAGTCTAGGAGAATATGTAGCTTTAATATATGCTGGTATTTTAAGCTTAGAAGATGGACTTAAACTATTAAAAATACGTGGAACATATATGGGAAATTTAGTGCCAAATGAAGAATTTGCTATGGCAGCAGTTATAGGTTTAGATAGTGCTAAAATTGAGGAAGTGTGTGAAAATATACAAAATAATGGTTTATTTGTGAGTATAGCAAATTACAATTATTCTATGCAAACAGTTATATCTGGAAATAGAGTAGCAGTAGAACAAGCAACAATAAATTTGAAAGAATTAGGTGCAAAAAAGGTAATACCATTAAATACAAGTGGACCTTTTCATACAAAAAAATTAGAAAAAGCAAAAGAACATTATGAGAAAGAATTAGAAAATATCAAATTCAATAAAGGCAATAAAGTAGTAATAAAAAATATAGATGGAACACCATACAAAGAAGGCGACAATATAAAAGAAATTTTAGCAAAACATATAATAAGCCCTGTAAGATTTGATAAAAGTATAAAATTCATGAAAGATAATGGCGTAGATACTTTCATAGAAATAGGTCCAGGTAAGGCTTTAACGGGTTTTGTTAAAAAGGAATTAAAAGATTACAATGTTAAATGTTTCACTACTGATAGTTTAGAAGAACTGCAAAAGATACTAAATACTTAAAGGATTAAAAATAATGTAGGTATAGCTCATAGGTGCGACCCGCTCTTCAACAAGACACTATAAAATATAACTAAAAATTGAAGTAAGAGGTTACTTATATTGAAAGTTAGAATTAAGAAAATAATTCTTCGTAGAAATTACTTAAATTCCAACTTCTAACTTCCAACCTCCAACTTCAAAAGGAAAGGAAAAATAAAATGGAAGAAATAAAAAAAGTAGCCTTAATAACAGGAGGCTCAAGAGGAATAGGAAAAGAAATTGCAAAAAAATTTGAAATAAATGGATATAACTTAGTAATAAACTATGTTTCAGAAAGTACAGATTTAAATAAATTGAAGGAAGAATTCAAACAAACAGAAGTATTATTTGTAAAAACAGATGTAACAAATTATGAATCATGTGAAAATATGGTAAAAGAAGCAATAGCAAAATTCGGAAAAATAGACGTTTTAGTAAACAATGCAGGAATAACAAAAGACGGTTTACTTATGAGAATGAAAGAAGAAGACTTTGATAAAGTAATAAAAGTAAATTTAAAAGGAACATTCAATATGACAAAAAATGTAATACCATATATGATGAAACAAAGGAATGGAAGAATAGTAAACATAGCCTCGGTAGTAGGAGTAACAGGAAATGCAGGGCAAGCAAATTATGCAGCATCAAAAGCAGGAATAATAGGTTTCACGAAAACAGTAGCACGTGAGTTAGCAAGTAGAAACATCTTAGCAAACTGTGTAGCACCAGGTTTTATAAAAACAGATATGACAGATGTATTATCAGAAACAGTAAAAGAAAATATACACTCACAAATTCCACTAAATAAAATGGGAGAAGCAAAAGAAGTTGCAAGTGCAGTATATTTTCTAGCATCAGAAGAAAACACATATATAACAGGTCAAGTATTAAATGTAGATGGCGGAATGGTAATGTGACGCAATGGGGACGTTTGTAAATAGTGTCATCTGTCCCTAATGCATCACAAACAAATAAAGATTACGCAAAAAGGTCAGATACCTCGTTTGAAAACGTCCTAAGTACCGTCATACGAAAGGAGAAAATTTAAATTATGAATAATAGAAGAGTTGTTGTTACAGGTTTAGGAGCTATTACTCCTATTGGAAATAATGTAGAAGATTTTTGGAATGGTATCAAGCAAGGTAAATGTGGTATTGATGAAATAACACTATTTGATACAACTAATTTTAAAGCAAAACTTGCAGGGGAAGTCAAAGATTATAACCCTGAAGATTTTTTAGATAAGAAGTCTGCTAAACGTTTAGATAGATTTTCTCAATTTGCAGTTATAGCTTCTAAAGAGGCTATGAAAGATAGTGGAATTTCAGAAGAAAATACAGATATGACAAGAGTAGGTGCTATTATTAGTTCAGGGATAGGTGGACTTAATACAATAGAGGAACAAAATAAGAATCTTTTAGAAAAAGGACCAGATAGAATTTCACCTATGTTTATACCAACTGCAATTGTTAATATGGCAACTGGAAATGTTGCTATTGAATTAGGTATAAAAGGAGAATCTTATTCAATGGTAACAGCATGTGCAAGTGCTACTCATTCAATTGGAGAGGCTTTTCGTACAATTCGTCATGGTTATCAAGATGCTATGGTAGTAGGAGGAACAGAAGCTTCTATTACACCTACAGGAGTTGCAGGTTTTAGTAATATTAAAGCATTAAGTACAGTAACAGATAAATTAAGAGCAAGTATTCCATTTGACAAGGAAAGAAGTGGCTTTGTAATGGGAGAAGGTGCAGGTGTTATAGTATTAGAAGAATTAGAACATGCTAAAAAAAGAAATGCCAAAATATATGCCGAAATGGTAGGATATGGTGCAAGTTCTGACGCATACCATATAACTTCACCTTTACCAAATGGAGAAGGTGGAGCTCGTGCAATGATAAATGCAATGGAAGATGCAAGAATTACACCAAAAGATGTTACATATATAAATGCACATGGAACATCAACGCCTTTAAATGATAAATGCGAAACTTCTGCTGTAAAAACAGCTTTAGGAGAATATGCTAATACTGTAATGGTAAGTTCTACAAAAGGTCATACAGGTCATTTGTTAGGTGCAGCAGGTGGAGTTGAAGCTATTGCATGTGTTAAAGCAATAGAAGATAATTTTGTACCAGCAACAATTGGATATAAAGAAAAAGATGAAGAGTGCGATTTAGATATAGTTCCAAATATAGGTAGAAATATAGAAGTTAAAGTTGCAATGTCAAATTCTTTAGGATTTGGTGGCCATAATAGTACTGTAATATTTAAAAAATATCAAGAAGAATAATAATAGGACACTTTATAATATAGAATAATTAATGTGTAATGTAGGGGCTTAATCGGTAAGGAATACCTATGAGAATTTACCAAATTACGCCCCAAAATTTAATAAATATAAAAGGGGCTTAAAAGGAAAGAAATAGAAAGGAAAGATCTCGTATGGATTATAGCGAAATTAAAAATTTAATAAATGATATTGGGCAATCAAATGTAGATGAAGTAAACTTAGAATTTCCAGATGGAATAAAAATAAGTGTAAAAAAGAATAATCAAGTTGTTAAAGAAGTGGTAAAAGAAAATACAATTGAAACTACAGAAAATAGCAGACAAACTACTATAGTAAAAGAAAATGAAGAGCAAAATGAAGATTGTAAAATAATAAAGTCTCCAATGGTTGGAACATTTTATTCAAAATCATCACCAACAGCTAACCCTTTTGTAAAAGTAGGAGATAAAGTAAAAAAAGGTCAAGTTCTATGCATATTAGAAGCTATGAAATTAATGAATGAAATAGAATCAGAATATGATGGAGAAATAGTAGAAGTTTGCGTGAAAGATGATGAAATGGTGGAATTTGGTCAGGCTTTATTTAAAATAAGACCTTAGAGATTTGTATTTTAGAATCTTTTAATACAATAAAAGAACAAATGCATTTACACATTTGTTCTTATAAAAAAATCATAAAGTGTTTCTTAATGTAACCATTGTTTTATTGACTCCTTCAAAACGTTCAATACTATAATTATAATAGCCAACAGCATCTAATACAAATGAGATGTCAATAACCGAATAAAAGGCACTATCAATTTCAAGTATTCGCTTTGAGTAGCCATTATATCCTGCAATACAACCAAAGTAATGGTCCATTACAGCTTGAAGTATTTTAAAATGTAATGGTAATATAGTGTCATCATCTTGCCATTTTCTAGCTAAATTAAAAAATCGGCTTCCATTAAACATAATTTAATCTCCTTTCAATTGTATTATACAGTTGAAAACAAGTTAAAATAGCACTTGGCTATTAAAGTTACATTTGTGATTATAACATAATATAAATAAAAAATCAAATATAAATATAAAAAATGGAGATTCAACCTCCATTAAGAAAGGAAAACAAAAAATGCTAGATATAAATGAAATAATGAAAATAATTCCACAAAGACCACCATTTCTTATGATAGATAGGGTGGAGGAATATGTACCTGGTCAAAGCTGTATAGCATATAAAAATGTATGCATAAATGAACCACATTTTGCAGGACATTTTCCCGGTCATCCAATTATGCCAGGGGTGTTAATAGTAGAGGCATTAGCGCAAACAGGTGCAGTTGCTATTCTTTCTATGGAAGAAAATAAAGGTAAAAATGCTTTATTTGGCGGAATAGATAAATTACGCTTTAAGAAACAAGTTATACCAGGAGATGTATTAAAACTAGAAGTAAAAATAATAAAACAAAAAGGACCAATAGGAGTAGGAGAAGCTATAGCAACAGTGGATGGAAAAGTAGCCGTAAAAGGTGAATTGACATTCGCTATAGTCTAAACGGACCGTTCCTACCGTGCGCTAAAGGAGTTAGATAATATGTTAAAAAAAGTATTAATAGCAAACCGTGGTGAAATTGCTGTAAGAATTATTAGAGCATGTAGAGAACTTGGCATTTCTACGGTTAGTGTTTATTCTGAAGTTGATAAAGATTCACTTCATGTTAAATTAGCTGATGAAGCTGTTTGTATAGGCCCTGCAAGTCCTAGCAAAAGTTATTTAAATATAAAAAATATATTAGAAGCTGCATGCTTAACTGGAGCAGATAGCATTCATCCGGGTTTTGGTTTTTTATCTGAAAATAGTCATTTTGCAAAAATGTGTGAAGAAATTGGTATTAAGTTTATAGGTCCTTCTTATAAAATGATAGAACTAATGGGAAATAAATCTAAAGCTAAGGAAACAATGAAGAACAGTGGAGTTCCCGTTGTTTTAGGCTCAGATGGAGTTGTAGAAAGTTTAGAAGAAACTAAGAAAATTGCAAAAAATATAGGATATCCAGTTATATTAAAGGCTTCAAGTGGAGGTGGAGGTAAGGGAATAAGAATTGCCTACTCTGAAGAAGAATTAATAAAAGAATATAATATAGTAAAAAATGAAGCAAAAATTTCTTTTAATGATGATAGTTTATACATAGAGAAATATATTGAAAATCCACGCCATATAGAAATTCAAATAATGGCAGATGAACACGGAAATGTAGTACATTTAGGTGAAAGAGATTGCACAGTTCAAAGAAAAAATCAAAAGATATTAGAAGAAACACCATCAAGCTTTATTGATGATAAGTTAAGAAAGAAAATGGGGAAAATAGCTGTAAATGCAATAAAAGAAATAGGTTATACAAATTTGGGTACAATAGAATTTTTAGTAGACAAAAATAAGGATTTTTACTTCATGGAAACAAATACAAGAGTCCAAGTTGAACACCCAGTGACTGAAATGTATACGGGAATAGATATAATAAAAGAACAAATAAAAATTGCAAGTGGAGAGACTTTAAGTTTTTCACAAAAAGACATTAAATTTAATGGACATAGTATGGAATGCAGAATAAATGCAGAAAATCCAAGTAAAAATTTTAGGCCATGTCCTCGGAAAAATAACAGGACTTCATTTGCCAGGTGGAAATAAAATAAGAGTAGATACATGTGTGTATACAGACTATGTTATTCCTCAAAATTATGATTCCATGATAGCTAAAGTAATTGTTCATGGAAAAAATAGAGAAGAATCTATTGCAAAAATGAAGAGTGCATTAAGGGAGTTTGTAATTGAGGGAATTGATACTAATATTGAGTTTTTAGATAAGATTTTGAGTAATGAGAATTTTATAAATAATAATTATGATACATCTTTTATTCAAAAAGAATTTAAAATATAGTAAATAATATGTTAAATTAGTTGCTCCCGGGAGAATCTATTTTTAATTTATGCTCGAGTTTCCCCTTAAGAAACAGTAATAAGGCTAACGCCTTTAACAGTTCTTGGGCGGTCTTATGCCAAAGCCTCGCTTTTAATTAAAAATAGAAACCTCCTTCGCGCTACTCTATATGTTAAAGTTACTACTATTTTAAGACATTTTAAATGTGCTATTAGAAGAATTGAAGCGATAGAAGATATTTATTTAATTATTATAATATGGAAAGGAAAAAATAATGGTAGTCGATAAAATTAGAAAAATTTCAAATTCAGAAAATAAAATAAATAAGAACACAGAAGCATCCGATAAATTAGTTGGTAAGTGGGTTAAATGCGATTCTTGTAAAGAGATTTTATATAAAGAAGATGTTAAAAATAATTTTAGTGTATGCCCAAACTGTGGTAAACATTTTAGGCTATCAGCTAGAAGAAGAATTACACAAGTTATAGATGAAGGTACATTTTGTGAAATAAATGATAATATGCAAACTTTGGACCCATTAAATTTTAGTGGCTATGTAGATAAAATAAAATTGTTACAAGAAAAAACCAATATTCAAGAAGCGATACAAACAGGAATTGGCAAAATACAAGGAATAGATGTTGCAATAGGAGTAATGGATGGCAATTTTATGATGGGAAGTATGGGAAGTGTTGTAGGTGAAAAGATAGCTTGTTTAATAGAAGAAGCAATAGTAAAAAAACTTCCACTTATTCTATTTTGTGTGTCTGGTGGAGCTAGAATGCAAGAAGGAATTGTATCATTAATGCAAATGGCAAAAACTTCAAACAGTTTAGCAAAGTTAAATGAAGCAGGACTTCTATACATATCAGTTTTTACAGACCCAACAACAGGTGGAGTAACAGCAAGCTTTGCAATGTTAGGAGATATAATAATAGCCGAACCAGATGCATTAATAGGTTTTGCAGGCCCTAGAGTAATAGAACAAACAATGAAACAAAGCTTGCCAGAAGGTTTTCAAAAATCAGAATTTTTGTTGGAACATGGGTTTATTGATATGATTGTTGAAAGAAAAGATATGAAAAGTACATTAGCACAGATATTGAGAATGCATAAATAAAGGAGAAAATAAATGAAAGCAAAAAAAAAGTCTGCTTGGGATAAAGTTTTAATAGCAAGAGAAACTACTAGACCCAAAGCATTAGATTATATAGAAAATATATTTGAAAACTTTATAGAATTTCATGGTGATAGATTATATAGCGATGATAAAGCTATAATAGGTGGAATTGCTAAAATAGATGACATACCTGTAACAGTAATAGGTGAACAAAAAGGTAAAACTACTAAAGAAAATATGGAAAGAAACTTTGGAATGCCAAATCCAGATGGATATAGAAAAGCATTAAGGTTAATGAAACAAGCAGAAAAGTTTAATAGGCCAATTATAACATTTATAGATACACCAGGAGCATATCCAGGAATAGGTGCAGAAGAGAGAGGACAACGGAGAAGCAATTGCAAGAAATCTATTAGAAATGTGTAGGCTAAAAGTTCCTACAATATGTATTGTAATAGGAGAAGGTTCTAGTGGAGGAGCTTTAGCTATAGGAATAGGAGATAAAATATTAATGTTAGAAAATGCAATATATTCAGTGTTATCTCCTGAAGGATTTGCTAGTATTTTATATAAAGATTCAAATAAATTTAGCGAAGCTGCTGAACAAATGAAAATAACAGCGAAAGATTTAAAAGAACTAGAAATAATAGATGAAATAATAAAAGAGACACAAGGTGGAGCTCAAAACAATGAAAAACAAACTTATAGTAATGTTAAAAAAAGTATAATAAAACATCTAAAAGCCTTAAAAAAGCTAAATACTGATACTTTACTAGAACAAAGATATCAAAAATTTAGAACAATTGGTCAGAAGTATGTAAAATTTGATTAGGATGATATATAATTTAAATAATTACATATACAACGTAAGGAGGAAATATAAAAATGTTATTAGAAGGAAAAAAAGTAATTATAATGGGAATAAGAAACAAATGGAGTATAGCATGGGGTGCTGCAATGTCTGCTTATGAAAATGGAGCAGAGGTAATATTTACATATAATAATTTAGAAAATAAGGATAAAATAGAAGCATTAATTTCAGAAATTCCTAATTCAAAAGCATATTCTTGTGATGCTTCAAATGATGAGAGTATAGAAAGATGTTTAGAAAAAATTAAAAATAATCATGGTAAAGTTGATGGAATATTACATAGTATAGCACATGCCAATATAGACGATTTGAGAAATGATTTTATTTTAACAAGTAGAGATGGCTTTGCACATGCTTCTGATGTAAGTGCATATTCATTAATAGCAATTTCAAGAATTGCAAAGCAAAAGGAGCTATTAAGTGAAAATGCAAGCATAGTGGCATTAACATATTATGGTTCTGAAAAATCAGTAGAAGGATATAATGTAATGGGAGTAGCAAAAGCAGCATTAGAAACAAGTATAAAATATTTAGCAAAAGATTTAGGAAAAGATGGAGTAAGAATTAATGCAATATCTGCAGGTCCTATAAAAACATTATCAGCTAAAGGTATAAAAGATTTTAGTACTATATTAGACATAGTAGAAGAAAAAGCACCATTACATAAAAATGTAACTACAAAAGATGTAGGAGATACTGTAAGCTTTTTGTTTAGTAATATGTCAAATGCAATTACAGGAGAAGTTATTCATGTAGATAATGGATTTTCTACAGTTGGTGTGTAATGTAATAGTGAAAATTACAAATTTTTAATTTAATGTAGGGCACCGTTTGTGGGAATACCACGTAGGAACTAATACCACTGTGCCCAAAATTCAGTGAATAATGAATATTGAATAGTAGAAAACTTAAAAGAGTTTTTAAGGAGGTGAAAAAGGTGGAAGAAATATTTGAAGAAGTAAAAAGTATTATTGTAGAACAATTAGGTATAGAGGAAGAAAAAGTAACAATGGAGGCCTCTTTTATAGATGACCTAGGAGCAGATTCACTAGATATAGTTGAATTAGTAATGGCTTTAGAAGAAAAATATGATACTGAAATAGCAGATGAAGTAGCAGAAAAAATGACTACTGTTAAAGATGTTGTAGAATACATATCTAATAACAAATAGTAAGAAAATCGTCAATATTGGCGATTTTTTTATTATAGCAAAGTACTATATTTTGAGTTGGGTTGTAGAGAGCAAGCATTAACCGCCCATGTAAAGCCTTTTTGTTGTATATAATCCTATTTGTTAATAATGTATTTATAAAAACGAACATTTTTTTGAAAAAACTATTGACAAAGAATATATGTTCGTATATAATAAATTTGTAAAACAAAATATTGTTCGTATAAATGGGAGGTATATAATAATGATAATAATAAATAAAAAGAAATTTACAAGGTCAATGCTTACACTAATAATAGGGTTTATAATAATACTATTATATTTTACAAACATTTCATTTTCAAAAACAGAGTTAGAAACTAAAACAATATTTGTCTCAAATGGAGATACATTATGGGTAATAGCAGAAAATGAACAATTAAATAATAAATATTATGAAGGAAAAAAAGTCCAAGAAATAATATATGATATAAAAAATACAAATAATTTAGATGATAGTTATTTATATGAAGGTCAAAAATTAGAAATTTTAAGTTATAAAGAGTAGCTTTATTTTATCAATACAATTTTTATCTTTAAGATTATTCTGCAAAACCGTTGACATACATAGTATTTTATGATATTATTATTTTGCTGTAGCGGTAGTATTGAGGTTCGAGTCCTCCACAGTTTTGTCGATTATCACAACTGTGAATGAGTATTTGCTTTGATATAAATGCTCAATTATACTATGAGAATGCACTTGATTTTGGTCAAGTGTATTTTTCATTCTATAAAAAAATATAGTCACTCAAATGGCGACCATAATAACTAAATATATATAAATATATATATAACTAATCTAAAAATTTAATGGATTACTTTCAACTGCATTTCTAACTTGCTCATTAGCAACATGAGTATAAATTTCTGTTGTAGAAATACTAGCATGTCCTAGAAGTTCTTGAAGAGCTCTAATATCAACTTGTCCATATTGATACATTAAAGTTGCTGCAGTATGCCTTAATTTATGTGTAGAATATTTTGTACTATCTAAACCTGCTTGTCTAAGTTCTTTTTCAACTATATGTTGAACAGTTCTTCTAGAAATTCTTTCTTTGCGTTCACTTAAAAATAGAGCATCTTTAGATTTATAATCAATTCCTTCTTTAGGTCTAATTTCTAAATATTCTTTAATAGCTTGCATACATGCATTATTAAGATATATAGTTCTTTCTTTGTTACCTTTACCAATAACAGTCATCTTAGCATCATCAAATTTAATATCTTTTATATTAATGCTAACAAGTTCTGCAAGACGCATACCACAGTTTAAAAATAAAGTAATAATAGCAAAATCTCTCACAGCATTTCTATTATCTTCATTTGCTGTTATTTCTAATAATTTTTGGCTATCTTCTAGGCTTAAATACTTAGGCATACGTTTATCTTGTTTAGGTGTCTCCAAGTTTTGAGCAGGGTTAACATCAATTAATTTTTCTTTTACTGCTAAATATTTGAAAAACACACGGATAGTAGATATTTTTCTTGCACGAGTAGAAGCCTTACTATGGTTATTTACAGCTATATATGATATAAAAGAATGGATATCTTCTAATGTAATTTTTCTTAAAGTATCAATATCAAAGTCATTTATAGTAATTTTATTAAAATCTGTTTCATCAGTTAGTTTAAAATGAACTTTCATATATTTAAAAAACATAGCAAGGTCATAATTATATTCTTTAATAGAGTTAGGGGACTTATTTAAAATTGTAATAGAATAATCTAAAAAAGAATTTATAAATTCTGGGTTATCTTCACGATTTATCATAATATACACTCTCCATATATAATTTATTTTATAAAGTAATTATATAATAACTATAAGATAAAGGGAATAGTTTTTAAAAAATTTTGTGCAATCTTCTATTTTTAAATTACATAATATGAAGAGAATAGGGGAATATGCTAATTTCGTAATTGTAAATTAAAATAGATAATATTTATTTGTACAAAACTTTTATAATAGACACAAAAATTATACATATTTATTGAAAATGTATAAAATTTGTTATAAATGTTTATAAATAGATTTTTACATTATAATCTTATAATTTTTTGTATAATTATTATATAAATTTAGATTATTGATCTGCAATATATTTTTATATTATGAAGCTCTAAAATCAAATTTAAGACATTTTTATATTTTATTAGGCAAGTTACATGTTTTAAATTTGATGAGCATATAACAAAATCTAATCTTTATAATATAATTTTAGTAAAATGCTGATTTTTAGCCAGATATATAATGTGCTGAAAAATGGCTAAAAAAACGAGCCACGAGAATCGATTTTAAGCCGTTTTTATAAAATAGACATATAGTTCGTTGTCTATAAAATCAAGCAAAATATTGAAATATAAGGATTTAGGAAATTTTGATAAAATAATCTAAAGTTATATAAATTTTTTTAAATTTATGAGGTTACAATAATGAAAAAAAATCCAACCAGGAATAATCAAAAATAATGAAGCTCCAGAATCGATTTTAAGGCGATTTAATTAAAAAGTAGTATAGTTTTGTTGTAATAATAAGCTGAAATAGGCGTAATGGCAAGGAATAGCAGAATTTCAAGAGTAGGATTATATTCGTATAGTTCTATTTTTGATCCTATCTCGTTTTGCACAAAAGTTTCATTTTGTGCAATGTTATGTAATATAACTTTGCTAAACTCTTTGATTTTGTGCAATGTAATATTTCTATTTTTAATAGAGTATCTTATATACTCCCTTCTATTTAAATTTATATAAATTATCTAATAATCTAATAATTGCAATATTAATATATAATATATTTAAAATTATTTTTAAATAATTTGACCATCTAGTAACTTAATTTCTTTAGGTATTATATTATTAGTATCAAACATTACCCTTCCTCCTTCTATTTAATATTATAATGTAATTATGTTTACTTGTCGACTAATTAATATTTATTAATTAGTCGACACAATTCGACAAACTTTTTGAACAGATAATATTATAATATATATAATTGATAACAAACATAAAGGAGGAATAAAATGTTGTTTGAAATAGAAAAATATTATCAATATATAAAAACACTAGAAGGAATAATAATTGCTAAATATATAATTATAATAGTAATGGGAATAGCAACAGGAATAATAACAAAAAACATACTAGCTATACTATTAGCATTGATTATAAGTTATATAATAGTATTATTATTAACAATAAATATAAAAATTAAGATACAAAAAATGAAATTAGACATTGATATATATACATATATAAAAGAAACAAAAAATATAAAGTAAAAATATATGCAAGATTTAATAATATAGCAAAAGATAGAGTAATTCTCTATCTTTTACACTTTTACTTTAATCTTTAAATCTCTTTAAAAATATATCCATTTTATCAATAAATTCTTTATTATTCTTTGTTCTAGTCATTTCATTTATTAATTGTTCTGTTACATCTTCTGTACTCATACTTGACATTGCTTTTCTTAGTGCGAATACTGTTTCTAGTTCTTTTGAATCTAATAGTTTTTCTTCCCTTCTTGTTCCAGATTTATTTATATCTATTGCTGGGAATATACGTTTTTCTGAAAGTGCTCTGTTTAAGTGTACTTCCATATTACCTGTTCCTTTAAATTCTTCAAATATAACATCATCCATTCTACTTCCTGTTTCTATTAAAGAAGTAGCAAGTATTGTAAGACTTCCCCCATGCTCTATATTTCTTGCTGCACCAAAGAATTTCTTTGGCTTATGTAATGATGCTGGGTCAATACCACCTGACAATGTTCTACCTGATGATGGTACTACTAAGTTATATGCACGCGCTAATCTTGTAATACTATCTAATAATATAACTACGTCTTTTTTGTGTTCTACTAACCTTTTAGCTCTTTCTAATACCATTTCAGCAACTTTTACATGATTTTCTGGTAATTCATCAAAAGTTGAATATATAACTTCCCCTTTTATTGAACGTTTCATATCTGTTACTTCTTCTGGACGCTCATCTATTAATAATACTATTAATTCTACTTCAGGATTATTTAGACTTATGCTATTTGCTATTTTTTTAAGCAATGTTGTTTTACCAACTTTAGGTGGAGCTACTATTTGCCCTCTTTGCCCTTTCCCTATTGGAGACATTAAGTCTATAATTCTCATTGCATATTCATTAGATTGTGTTTCTAATTTAATTCTTTCTTCAGGATATATTGGAGTAAGGTCGTCAAATTTAATACGCTTATATGCCTTTTCTGGTGCTTCACCATTTACTTCACCTACGAATATTAAAGCTGGGAATTTTTCTCCTTCTTTTGGAAGTCTTGCAATTCCTTTTATTTTATCGCCTTTATCTAATCTAAATCTTCTTATTTGTACTGGTGAAACATATATGTCTCTTGGAGTAGATAAGTAATTTTCACCTCTTAAAAAACCATATCCATCAGGTAATATTTCTAATATACCTTGAACTATTCTATCATCTTCACTTGTTAATTTGTATCCTTCACCTGCTTCTAATACCGGCTCATTATTTTCTTCCAAGTTTCTTAAATTAGGATAAAATGTTCTTTTTGTTTCTACTTCATTTTTTTCTTCTTTTTTACTTTCAGTAGTAGAAAGCATTTCTATTAGTTCTTCTTTTTTTAATTTTGATACATTTTTCACACCTTGTTCTTTTGCTAATTGACGCAATTCTACAAGTGTACTATTTTCTAAATCCATAAATTGTTTTCCCCCTATATATTAGATATATATAATAGCAAACAACTAAAATATTATTCATTATTAACTATTCACTATTCATTGTTAATTACTTACTATTTAATTGTATTTTTGGATATTGTTAAGAAATTAACTTATTTTGATTTTTAACTTTATATATTATACCATATATTGGAAAATTTGTAAAGAAAAAAAGAGCAAAATTGCTCTATTTAGCTATATCAATATATACTCTTTCATTTGGCAAATACATACCTAGTTTTTCTCTTGCCATTTGTTCTATATATTCTGGAGAATTTACATTTTCCTTTATTTTATTTAAATCTTTATTAGTAGTTTCTTCTTTTTCTATTTGTGCTGAATAACTTTTTATTTCAGCATTATATGAGTTTAGCATCTTTTGTTGTGATATTAAAATACTTACAACATATGCTACTATTATTATAAGCAAAACTTTTTTATAATGTTTTTTTATTAATTTCATTCGTTAATCTCTCCAGTTTTCTTGTGATTCAATTGAAAGATATATTACCCCTCTATATTATCTTTTTCTACATTTATTACTAAAATCCTTCTTTCCCTAGGTGTTTTTTTCTATTTTTTTATATTTTTTTGTCGTTTTTAATATTTTGTTATATATATCTACAATTATTTTTCTAATATTAATAACAATAAAAGAAAATGGTTTTATTATTTTTAAAATTATTTTTATAGGATATGATAATATTTTCTTTATTATTTCAATTATCTTTATGTTGATTTTTATAAAGTATTTACTAATAACAAGCATATAAATTATTATTCCAAATATTAATCCTAATAAAACATAACTTCTTATTTCTCCATTATTAAACTTAAATAGAACCATTATAAAAAATATTCCTGTAAATATCCAAAATAATATATCTTCTATATATGTAATTATATCAGGTGTTTTAAAACTTCTTCTAAGTATTCTAAATATGTCAAAGAATACACCTATAATAATTCCTGTAATGGTAAAGATTAATAATGAATACAATTGTGATAGAATAATATTGTCCAAATTTACCACCTTCTATTTAAATATTTTGCCAAGTATTCCTGTGCTTTTTTTATCTAAATCATTTTCACTATAAGCTAAATTATATATTTCTCCCTCTACTACTACTTCTGAGGTATCTATACTTAATTTATTAATTCTTAAATTATCCCCTTTTACTGTAAGAAGTCCTAGTTCTGTTTCTACTATTACAACTTGATCATCAAAACTAAGTACATCTAAAACTCCTGATATACTAAGTTTTTCTCTATTTTCTAATACTAAATTTTGTATTACACCTGTATTACTAAGTTTTCTATCATCAATAGGCATATACAATCCTCCTTAATTAAATAAATGCATTAATAAATATATATTCAGGTCTTGTCTAATTTAGAACAAAAAAATAGCCTTTCGGCTATTTTTTACATTTAAGAAAAGTATGTTATTATAAGTTATAGAGTAGCCACAGCGAAATTATATATCTTTTTCTGTGCTTTAGTCGAAGAAAAAATATATAATTCGCAAGCGACGTGGCGGACAATTTAATACGTATTATAGTAGATCCTCTTTATTATATGATTACAGTAATTATTATTATTAACCAGATTATTATAAATAAAGCCGTCTTTATTAATAATCGCTTTAATTGATACCTTTGTGCTTTAATCACATTATTACTTTTTTTACTTTTTAATATAAAATTTTTTAAAAATTTATTTAAATGATTTTTATTTAGAAACATTAATGGTAACTGTATGGTACTTATATTACCATTTGGTGCCTTATATAATATTATTAATGAATAATTGTCTCTTTTCTTAAAAAATATTCTAATTTTCTTATTTTCTATATATACATTTTTCAAATTACAATATTCTATTTGTATTTCTTGCATATTCATTTTTATAGTCATTATATTATTTTTACATATTATTGAATATGTATTAAAATATATAATACTAAAAAGCATTAATATATACATACAAAGTATTAATAATAATGTTTTAGGTGTTGAGTGGAATGTTACAATTATTAATACTAGAATAATAAGAGTTGCTATTAGCGAAAACCATTTATACTTATTTATAAAGTTTTTAACTCTTGATTTTAATACTATATCTTTTTTCTACTTCTTCTACTTCACTAAATTTTCTATATTTATGTTTTTCATATAATTCCTTCAATTTATTTACCTCTTTTTACGAAACTTCAATATATTTTATTTTTTATTTTTTCCAGTTCGTCGCTTGAGCTAATTTTTGTAGAAATTACTCTACGATTCCTCACTTACAAAAATAAAAAATAAAATATATTGAAGTTTCGTTATTTTAATTGTTTTTCTTATTCCATTTTAAATAACTATTTATAAATTCGTTCAAATCTCCATCCATTACTCCTTGTACATTTCCAACTTCATAATTTGTTCTGTGGTCCTTTACCATAGTATATGGGCAAAAGACATATGAACGTATCTGACTCCCCCATGCTATATCCATTTGGTTACCTTTTAAGTCTTCTATTTTGTCTTTGTGTTCTTTTTCTTTCATATCTAACAGCTTAGATTTCAACATTTTCATTGCAGTTTCTCTATTTTGTATTTGTGAACGTTCTGATTGACAAGATACTACTGTATTTGTAGGTATATGTGTTATCCTTACTGCTGAAGATGTTTTGTTTACGTGTTGTCCTCCTGCACCGTGAAGCTCTATATGTATCTACTCTTAAGTCATCTGGGTTTATTTCTACTTCTACATCCTCTGTTATTTCTGGTAATACTTCTAATGAGGCAAATGATGTATGCCTTCTTCCTCCACTATCAAATGGTGAAATTCTAACTAGCCTATGTACTCCCATTTCCCCTTTTAAGTAACCATATGCATATGGACCTGATATTAAAGCTGTTACACTTTTTATTCCTGCTTCTTCCCCATCTAAATAGTCTAATTCTTTTACTTCATAGCCATTTGCAGTTGCCCACCTAGTGTACATTCTATATAACATTTGTGCCCAATCACAACTTTCAGTTCCACCTGCCCCTGGATGAAGCGTTATTATTGCATTATTATTATCATATTTGCCTGATAATAGTGTGTTTATTTCTAGTTTTTCAATATCTTTTTCTAGCTTATTTATGGATATATTTAATTCATCTTGTAGGGGCGAGCATTGCTCGTCCGTTTCTAATTTTAACAGTTCAATTAATTCAATAATATCTTTAACATTATTGCTTGCTTTTTTATATTCTTCAGTTTTTAATTTTAAATTATTTATCTGTTTAAGAATAATAGAAGAATTTTCATTATTATTCCAGAAATCTGGTACCATAGTTTGTTCTTCTAATTGCTTTAATTCTTCTTCTAATTTAGAAATATTAAGAGAATTTCCTAATTCTATTAACTTAGCTTGTAATTGTTGAACATTTTTAGAAACTTCTTCGAACTCTAACATTATATCACACTCCTTACTTATTTTTATAATAATATAACAAAAAAATATAAAAAACAAGCTATTTGAACTAACTTGTTTTTTATTTACTGTTTAGTTTCAAAAGCCCCACCAGTATTAACTGGTAGGGCTTGCTTTGTTTTAAACTCTTTCATTAATTTATATCAATCTTTTTAAAGATATTTTACATAATTTTTTTAATACTTGAATTCTTTATTAGCTTATGTTATACTAAGTACACTAACTATTAACTTGGCATATAATTATTTTATACGTCTATTAAAAAAGGAGGATATTACAAATGGGAAAATTTGAGAAACTTGAAACAGGTATTGAAGGATTAGTTGTTATTACTCCTAAAGTATTTCCTGATGAAAGAGGTTACTTCATGGAGACATACAACAAGAAGGATTTTGAAGAGCTTGGTATTACTTGTGAATTTGTACAGGATAACCAGTCTGCATCTAAAAAAGGTGTACTAAGAGGCTTACATTTTCAAAAGGAATTTCCTCAATCTAAACTTGTAAGAGTTGTTAGAGGTGCTGTTTATGATGTAGCAGTTGATTTAAGGCAAGGCTCTCCTACATATGGAAAGCATTATGGAGTTACATTATCTGCTGAAAATAAAAAACAGTTCTTTCTTCCACGAGGTTTCGCACATGGTTTTCTTGTTTTATCTGACGAAGCAGAATTTGCATACAAGTGTGACGACTTCTACCATCCCGGCGATGAAGGCGGTTTGAGCTACACAGCTGTAGAATGGCCTTTTGAGGAAATTGGTGGTGAGAAGAACATTATTTTGTCTGATAAAGATAAGAAATGGGTAAATTTTCTTAATTAAGAGTATTTAAAAAGAAATAGAGTTTTGATTTTTTCAATCAAAACTCTATTTCTTTTAATAACCTGTTGCGCCATATACTTTCATAAGTTTACTATCAGTAATTTTATCTTTATGAATATAAACTTTAATATATATTGTACTGTGATCACTACCACATTTACTAATATGCATATCTTCAAATTCTTTTTCTATTGATAATTTAATACTGTTTATATCAGTTTTAGATTTCAATTTATTGAAATCTATTCTTAGATATATTCCTTCTTCTATAAAAGTACATCTAATTTTATCTTTCTCTTTTATCATATTAAGTAATTTTAAATCGCTTATTAATTGTGCTGTTCTCCGTACTAATGTCATAAAGTTTACCTCCTGCCATTTGGTTTGTTGGATATGTGTTTACAAATTTCTATGCCTATATATTAACATGATTTTTTAATATTTGCAACATTAATATATCAAAATTCCTACTTTCCACAACAATTCTTATACTTTTTACCTGAACCGGCAAATACATGGGTCATTTCTTCCTACTTTTGGGCCATTATTTACTACTGGTGTATTTTCTTTTTTAGGTGTGCTTCCATCTAATGACCTTATTGCCGTATCTTCTAAGCTTGCATTTGTTATTTGTGCTGATTCTTGTCTTGAAACTTGTGCCCCGTCTTCCCTTTTTCTTGCATTTAGTAAGAATCTTACAACATCTATTTTAATATTTGCAATCATTTCGTCAAACATATCAAAACCTTCTATTCTGTATTGAACAACTGGGTCTTTTTGACCATATGCGCGAAGACCTATTCCGTTTTTTAGTTCATCCATTGCGTCAATGTGGTCCATCCATTTTTGATCTACTATTTTTAGCATTATAACTCTTTCTAGTTCTCTTAAATTTTCTGAACCAAATTCTGCTTCTTTTTGCTCATATATTTCATGTATTGTTTCTTTTATTTCATTTAATACATCTATACTATTTACTTTTTCTTCTTTTAATGAATGCAATTTTTCTATTCCGAAAGTTGCTTTTACATCTTGCATAAAAGCTTCTTTATTAACTATTTCTTCTGATAAATATGTATTTGTTAGTTCTTCTGCTACTGAATCCATCATTTTTTGTATTTGTTGTTTTAAGTTCTCTCCATCTAGTACTTCTCTTCTTTGTTTATATATAATTTCTCTTTGTGTGTTCATTACATCATCATAGTTAAGTACATTTTTTCTTATACTGAAGTTTCTATCCTCTACCCTTCTTTGTGCAGATTCTACTGATTTTGAAATCATTTTTGATTCTATTGGCATGTCTTCGTCTGCGCCTAACATATTGTATACTGTTGTTATTTTGTCTCCACCAAATATTTTCATTAAGTCATCGTCTAAACCTATGTAAAATCTTGATTCTCCTGGGTCTCCTTGACGTCCACTACGTCCACGAAGCTGATTATCAATTCTTCTTGATTCATGTCTTTCTGTACCAATTATTTTTAATCCGCCTGCTTCTAATACTTTTTGTTTTTCATCTTTTATTTGTTCATTATATTTTGCTTCTAGTTCTTTAAATTTCTTTCTTGCATTTAATATATCTTGATTATCTGTTTCATTAAAAGCTGTTGCTTGGTCTATTAATTCTTCTGAATATTTTAGCTTTCTCATTTCTTGTTTTGCTAAATATTCGCTATTTCCACCTAGCATAATATCAGTACCACGACCTGCCATGTTTGTTGCAATTGTTACTGCTCCAAACTTACCTGCTTGTGCAATTATCTCTGCTTCTTTTTCATGGAATTTAGCATTTAATACTTCATGTTTAATTCCTTCTCTTTTAAGCATGTTACTTAATTTTTCAGATTTTTCTATTGATACTGTACCAACTAGCACTGGCTGACCTTTTTCATGACTCTTTTTGATTTCTTCTATTACTGCTCTAAATTTTGCATTTTCATTTTTGTATA
>CAPNDH010000022.1 GCA_948664205.1 uncultured Clostridia bacterium
AATAGATAAAACAGCAAAAGAACTAGAAGTAGGAGAAATGACATTAAAAGATATAGTGGAAGAACTTTCAAAACCAGGGAGAGACCCACGTGAAGAAATGCCAAAACCAGTACTTCGTAGTGATGTATTAAAATTCGAAGACTTAAGAGAGGGACAAATACTAACAGGAACAGTAAGAAACGTAATAGATTTTGGAGCCTTCGTAGATGTAGGTGTAAAACATGATGGTTTGGTACATATTTCTGAAATGAGCGAAAAATATGTAAAAAATCCTTCAGAAATAGTTTCAGTAGGGGATATTGTAAAGGTAAAAGTAATTGCAATAGATATGGAAAGACAAAAAGTTAAATTAAGTATGAAAATTTAAAGTAAAAAGAACATATATATTAAAAAACATATATGTTCTTTTATAGCTACTTACAAATGATTTTTAAATCTAAGTCTTTTGCACTGCTTGAATTATCAATATTGTGAAAGGTATTAGAGTCTTTCTTAAAACTACGAGCGTATCGTGCAATTCCAATTAAAACTAAAATAACACCAACAATGTAAACAATTGCAAGAATAAAAATAGTTAAATCCATAAGCTTTCCTCCTTATTGTTATTTAAGTTAATAGAAATTGATAGTTACAATTACCTTTTATTGAAATATTTAAAGTAAAGATATTATAATATAAAATAAAAAATAATACAAGAATATTTACGTAAAACTTGAAAAATTATGTAATATATGATAAAATACGTAAGAAATCGATTAATGAAAATCTAACTATAATTAGGAGGGTTTATAATGGAAAGAAAAATACCAGAAATAAACATTGATGAATTTATGAAATACTTTGAGGAGAGAATGGAAGCATCAAATAAAATAGAAGATGAAATTCGGTCAAGCAAAGAGTATATATGTTGGCTTATAGATTTATTAAAAGAAAAAGAACATGTGAATGATTTTCAGATTCAGTATAGAGAGGATGAATTAGATAAAACTTCATATGAAAATATTTGTAATCTTAATCATTTTTATTCTATAATAAGAGACTATTGGAAAAAGTACAAAATTGCACCAACTTATTATGAAAATGGAGCTCCTGTTTATAGAGTATGTTATGAAGAGTTCTATTTTGAAATATGCAACGTATCTTATTTTGAAGGATATGTGGCTTTACGCGAAGCAGAAGAAAAACAGAACGCTATAAACTATAAAGATATTATGGAAGACAAAGAGCCTAAAGCCTATAATGAGAAAGATGAATTCATAAAAGAGTTCCAAAAACAAATAAGAGAGTACAAGAAAAGAGCAGAAGAATTAGATGTTGATGTGGAATATTTAAAGGAAATTGTTAAAGAAGAGTTTGAAAGCTAAAAAATATAAAAACCCGAAAGCAAAATTGCTTTTGGGTTTTTACATATGTCTATTCATGCCAACCTTTTAAATTATTTCTTTTAATAACACCCATCAAATTAGCTCTAACCATAGGAATATCTAAACTAAGCTTATAAAGTAAATCTTTCATATATTCTCTTTTAGAAATACCATCCATAGGGCAATTCTTTTTCATTACTTCTATGTTATTGCGTTTAACAAACTTTTTAATTTCTTTTTCAGGGGTCATAATTAAAGGTCTAATAACTGTAATTTTTGACCTATCCATATATGTACTTGGGCCAAAAGTAGAAAAGCTACCTGTCAAAAACAAGTTCATTAAAAATGTTTCTAAAACATCATCCTCATTATGACCTAAAGCTATTTTATTACAACCTTCTCTAATAGCAACAGAATTAAGCATTCCCCTTCGAATATTAGCGCATAGTGAGCAAGGTCTTTTTTCTTGCCTTATATCAAATACAATTTCCTTAATGTGACTTTCTTCAATAATTAAAGGAACACCAATATCATCACAAGTTTTTTGTAAAAAATTTCTATCAAAAAATTCAAAACCGAGGGTCAACACTAAGAGCAACAATTTCAAAATCTTTATCAAAATAAGTTTGAAGCATTTTAAGCCCTATAAGCATGGTAATAGAATCCTTACCACCAGATAAACACACAGCAATTTTATCACCATTTTCTATCATATTATAGGCACGAATTGTTTTTCTCATATAACCAAGTATTTTTTGCATAAATAAAACTCCTTCCGCACGCTAGGGACGCCCCTTAATGTTCCGAAATCGGAACGGTGGGGACACTCCTTGAGTATTATATTTAAATTTATATTAACTATAAATTAGTATAACACAAAAATAACAAAAGTGAAATATTGATTTTTCAAAAGAAGTATAGTAAAATAAATAAGTAAAATGTTCTGGTAGCTCAGTAGGATAGAGCGACAGCCTCCTAAGCTGTAGGTCGCAGGTTCGATTCCTGTCCAGAACACCATTTTTGTATAGGAGGCAAAAAGTGGCAAGTATTAATATTCATTTAGCAGTAGCAAAGAGGTATATTGAAAAACAAAAAGACATAAAAAATATAGATGAATTTTATAATGGAATCATGGATGTAGACTTTGCAAAAGACAAAGTAAAGTCACATTATGGAAAAAAAGAAGAAGGATATAATATTATAAAAGATTTAGAAAATAAAGTATTACTTTATGAATATTTAAAAACAAACAATATAAATACAGATTATAAAAAAGGTATATTTTTACATCTAATAACAGACTATTTATTTTTTAACAATTTCTTAGATAAGAAATATTTACAAAAAACATCAGATTATAATTTTATCACAGATTTATATTATAGCTATACTATGACAAATGAATATATAAACAAAAAATATAAAATATATTGTTTAAACAATATAAAGAAAATAGATTTAGAAAAAATAAATAATTTTGATAAACAAGGAAAAAATATTATATCATTTGAGAAATTAGACTATTTTATAGAAAACGTATCTAGTATAGAATTAGATAAATATATAAATAAAATAATACAAAATAAAAGAAATATATTACCTTAAAATAGGAGAAGTAAATGGAAAAAAAGTTTATGAAAGAAGCTCTAAAGGAAGCTAAAAAGGCATATAATAAATTAGAAGTGCCAGTTGGAGCAGTAATTGTAAAAGATGGACAAATTATAGCAAGAGCACATAATTTAAAAGAAAGTAAAAAAGATACTACAAAACATGCAGAAATATTAGCAATACAAAAAGCTAGTAAAAAGTTAGATTCATGGAGATTATTAGATTGTGAGATGTATGTAACATTAGAGCCATGCACAATGTGCACAGGAGCAATAATACAAGCAAGAGTAGGAAAGCTCTATATAGGAACAATGGACTATAAAACAGGAGCATGTGGAAGTGTATTAAATGTTTTACAAGATTATCCATTTAATCACAAAGTAGAATATGAAACAGGAATTTTAAAAGAGGATTGTGAAAGCATTTTACAAGAATTTTTTAAAGAATTAAGAAATAAAAAGAAAAAATAAAAATACTGTGGGGACCTACTTATTAGTTTTTAAAAAATAATATATAATTATTGTAGGGGTCGCTGCCATAGGCGACCCGCACTTCGAAGAAAAGGCTAAGTGAATAATGAATAGTACACGCCGAGCATATATATGGAGTGATATCGAAGTGGTCATAACGAAGCTGTCTCGAAAACAGTTAGCCATGAAAAGTGGCACGTGGGTTCGAATCCCACTCACTCCGCCAAAACTTGCAAAGGAGAAATTAAAATGCAAACTAAAATAAAAGAAAAAATAAAAACAGCAATTGCTTTTATAATATTAGTAATACTAATATTTATAGCAATAGTAGTTACATATAAATATAGCATAGAAGGCGAAACAAACATGCCATTCAAACTTTCAAAAATAGTAATAGGAAGTATGGTAGTAAGTTCAGATAATCAAATAACAAATGATGGGTTAGAAAATGATATTGTACAGAACAATGGAATATATTTTGAAATAAAAAAGAATGAAAAATATAAAAAAGATGCAGTAATAGATAGTGTTACAATAGATAATATAAATATAACTAAAGTACCTCAAAAAGGTTATATAAAAACATTTATACCAAATACAACTGAAAATAAGAAATTTACATATTCAAATGACTTTATTTTAGATGGAAACAGATTAACATATAAAGGAGCAGGAAAAAGTGATACAACTAAACTTGAAATAAATAATCAAGGAGGAATAGTTGCAATAGCCTTTGGAAATACAGAGCTTGGAAAATATACTTTAACATCAGAAGATTTAGTAATAGATGGCACAATGTTAAGCAATATGAATATAACAGATGAAGATATAAAATTTTCAGTTAATTTTGATATAATAATAAATACAGAAGGTAAAAAATATAGAAGCAATATAACACTTGACTTACCTAGTTCAGAAATTACAACAGAAGGAAAAGCAAGTTTAGAAATAACAGATACTAGTAAGTATGTATTTAAAAGAATGAAAGAATAAATAAATGTCCCAATTGGGGACAGTCCCTAATTGGAACGTTTGGATCAATTTGGGACAACCCTTTAAAATTATTTCTTAAAACTACTTGATAAAACTAAAAAAAATATATATAATAAAAAAGGTATAAGAAATTTGGTTTCTGTATGGAGGACATTCAATGTAAGCCTATGAATCTTGTCAGGTCCGGAAGGAAGCAGCAATAAGTAGCCACTTATATGTGAAGGTCTTCCATAGAGGAACTAAGTGCTTATACTTTTTTTGAAAGTATAATTGGATAGAGGTGAAAATATTGAACTACACAGCGCTATATAGAAGGTTTAGACCAACCAATTTTGAAGAAATGGTAGGTCAGGAACATATTACAAGAACTCTTAAAAATCAAATAATGGCAGGAAGAGTAGGACACGCATACCTTTTTAATGGTGGACGTGGAACAGGAAAGACTTCTTCAGCAAAAATTTTAGCAAGAGCAATTAACTGCTTAAACCCTAAAAACGGAGAGCCATGTAATGAATGTGAAATATGTAAAGAAGCAATAAATGGAAGCCTTACAGATATAGTAGAAATGGATGCTGCTTCAAATAACAGTGTAGAAGATATTAGACAAATAAGAGAAGAAGTAAACTTCTTACCAACAAAAGCAAAATATAGAATATATATAATAGATGAGGTGCATATGTTATCAACAGGAGCATTTAATGCACTATTAAAAACACTTGAAGAGCCACCAGAACATGTTAAATTTATACTAGCTACAACAGAACCACAAAAACTTCCAGCAACAATACTTTCAAGATGTCAAAGGTTTGACTTTAAACAAATATCAAATGAAGATATTATAAAAAGATTAAAAATTGTTTGTGAAGAAATGAAAATAGAAATCTCAGAAGGAGCTTTAAAAACTATATCAATACTTGCAGAAGGTGGAATGAGAGACGCTTTATCAATTTTAGAAAGGTGCTTGCAAGATGGTGAAACTAAAATAGATGAAGACAAAGTAAAAGATTTAGTTGGAATTCCTAAAATTACTTATATAAATAAAATAGTAAATAGTATAGCAAATAAAGATGTAAATGAAGCATTAAATACAATAGAAGAAGTAACAAATGATGGAAAAGATATACAAAACTTTTTGTGGGAAATAATAAAATATGTTAAAGATATATTAGTATATAAATCTAGCAAAAAATTAGACCTATATTCAGAAATAGAGCTAAAAAATATTGAAGAGCTTTCAAATAAATTTTCAAAAGAAGAATTACTTAAAATAATATATACATTATCTAATTTAGAAAATGAAATAAAATATTCTTCACAAAGATTAATATTATTTCAAGTAGGAATAATAAAATTATGTAGTGAAGAAATAGAAAAACAAAGCAATACAAACTTTGACAATAATGAAATAATAAACTTACAAAATAAGATTACTAACTTAGAAATGAAAATAGCAGGGTTAGGTAATACAGTTATAAACAAATCTTCAAATAATGTGGAAAACTTAAATAAAAAACCACAAAAAATAGAAACAGAAAAACAAGAAGCAAAACCACAAATACAAACAAGACCAGTACAAAATGTTAATGTAGGAGAAAAGTTAGAAACATGGCCAAAAATAGTTAATGAATTAAAAGATGCAGGAAAAATAATGTTATACACAAATTTAATAAATTCAATAGCTAGAAAAGAAAATGACTTAGTGATAACAATAGAATTTACTAAAGGTTTAACACCATTTGGAAAAACAGTACTAGAAAAAAGTGAAAATGTATCAGAAATAGAAAGGCGTATTTCTATGGAATGTGGTAAACCAATGAAGATAAAATATATAGATGCAAAAGCTAACAATAGTGTTCAAGCAACTAAGCAAAATCCAATAGAAAGCTTTGCGGAGGATAATGGTATACCCTTTAACGTAGTAGAATAAAGACGAAAAAATAAAATATTATTCACTATTCATTAAATTAGTGAATAATGAATAGTGAATAGTGAATGATGAATAATATATAGAGTAGAGAAAGGAAGGAATACAATGTCAAGAAAAGGTGGATTCCCAGGTGGAATGGGAGGATTTGGTGGAATGAATTTAGGCCAATTAATGAAGGAAGCAAAAAAAATGCAAGCAGATATGGAAAAGAGTCAAGAAGAATTAGTTTCAAAAGAATTTGAGGCTAGCAGTGGAGGCGGAGCAATAGAAGTAAAAGTAACAGGAGCTAAGGAATTAAAAGAAATAAAAATAAATAAAGATGTAGTAGACCCAGAGGATGTAGAAATGTTAGAAGATTTAATACTAACATGTGTAAATGAAGCATTAAGAAAAGTAGATTCAGCTCAAGCACAAAGCTTAGGAAAATATAATATCCCCCGGAATAATGTAATAAACCCAGCGCGGGACATATCTTATCACGGAAGCAATGACCTTAGGGAAAGATGTGTCCCCGACAGTATCTTAAACAAGATAGAGAAGGAGCATAAAAATGTCATACTATTCACCATCAATAGAAAAACTAATAGAAGCATTTGAAAAGTTACCAAGCATAGGAAATAAAACAGCCGCAAGACTTGCATTTTATATGCTTGATAGGTCAGAAGAAGAAGTAAATGAATTTGTATCTTCAATAATAAATGCTAAAAAGAACTTAAAATATTGTTCAAAATGCTACAATATATCAGATACAGACCCATGCACTATTTGCTCAAACCCAAAAAGGGATGAAAGTATAATATGTGTAGTAGAAGATGTAAAAGACGTAGTAGCAATGGAAAGAACACACGAATTCAAAGGAATGTACCATGTATTACATGGTTCAATATCTCCAATGAATGGAATAGGTCCAGACGAAATAAAAATAAAAGAACTACTTTCAAGGTTAATGGATGGAAAAGTAAAAGAAGTAATACTTGCAACAAACCCACGAGTAGAAGGGGAAGCAACAGCAATGTATATTTCAAAACTAATAAAACCACTAGGAATAAAAGCAACAAGAATAGCACACGGAATACCAGTAGGAGGAGACTTAGAATACACAGACGAAGTAACATTAAGTAAGGCTTTAGAAGGAAGAAGAGAATTATAAGACTTTTATTCTTGCTTTTTATCACAGTTATTAGGAGAAATTGCAAGAACAGCTAAACTATCTCCAAGTATAGTAAAAAAGCCAGAAAGAGCTATTAATTCATCAGAACTTAAATTTTGTGCAATTGAAACAGAAATAATATTAGCAAGTGTAACTAATTCACAAGGACTTAAATTATTTAAACAATCCATAAAATCACCTATAATAATATATGATATAAATAAGAATATGTTAAAAGGAAAAGAGAAGAATTTGAAATTCCTCTCTTTTAAATTAATTAAAAAATTAATTTACTTTTTTGACCTAGGATAAGGTTTTGTTTCATCTGTAACTCCTAATAAATAATCAATAGATGTATTGTAATATTTTGAGAGCTCTATCAATATTTTAGTTGGAATATCATTTTTGCCTATCTCATATTGAGAATAACCAGTCTGAGACATATTCAGTATTTTACCTATTTGGGTTTGAGTTAAATCATGATCTTCTCTCAGATCTCGAATTCTGTGATACATAAAATTTCACTCCTTTTAATAAGTATAAAGTAACTCAAAATAAGTTATTAACATTTAACTTGATTCAGGTTAAAACATAATAAATAACGTATTTTAAGTTAAAAAACTAAATATAAATAGAGGAAAAAAAGATTCTATATAAAAATATAGATAAAACAGAAAAAGTATTATAAATTTATTTATATAATACTATGTAAGACAGTATAGAGTAAAAGTTAACGAGAGAATTTAAAATACACAAAAAATATATTATTAATAAATAATATATTTAATAAACCCAATAACGCCAAAAACAATAAATAATAAGCCAGAAAGCTTTTGCATCAAAGTTTCTGGTATTTTTTTAGTTAAAAATTTACCAAAAATTATAGCAAGTAAATCAGAAATAACCATTCCAAGTATTGCACCAATTATTAAAAATAGTTTTTGATTTGGATAACTTATACCAAGTCCAATAGATGCTAAAAATGTTTTATCTCCAAGTTCACCAATAGCAATAGAAAATGCAATTATTAAAATATAACCTATACCTAATTTAGAAAGCTTCATTATAAAATTATCCTTTTTTGTACTTTCTCTTTCTTCTTTTTGGGGAAGAAAGGAAAAGATACCAAAAACAATAAAAGAAAGAAATGTTATTACCTCTAATAAATCATGTATAAAATTATTATTTAAAAGCCCAATAGAACTTCCAAATAAAATAGCAACTCCATGACTAAAAAATGAGCCTAATGCTACACCTATAAGAATAGTAGAAGCTTTTAGCTTAGATGAAAAAGATAAAACTAAAAGTTGTGTTTTATCTCCAAGTTCAGATATAAATACTAATAAAAAAGCAATTAAAATGGGATACAAAAAGCTCATATACATTCTCCTTTGGTTAAATATATTATAATGGGAGTTGTTTTATTCTATATATTAAGAAAAACAGGGTAATTTGTAAATTCTATGTGAACACTATTGCAACATTAAAAATTAAATGATAATATAATTTAGAAATTAACGAATACTTAGGGAAATAAACATTTCACAAATAAAAGCGAGGAGGAATTATTTTGATAGAAATTAAAAATGTGACTAAAAAGTATGGAAACTTTACAGCAGTAGATAATATTAGCTTTGATGTAAAAGATGGAGAAATTGTAGGTTTATTAGGGCCAAATGGTGCTGGTAAAAGTACAACAATGAATATGATAACAGGTTTTATAGAAATGACAGATGGAGAGATAATTGTAAATGGATATGATATTTCTAAAAAGCCTACCAAAGCAAAAAAGCAAATAGGTTATATGCCAGAAGGAGTACCTTCTTATCAAGAACTTACTGCTAAAGAATTTATAAAATATATGGCAGAATTAAAATTAGTCGATAGAAAAGTAAGAAAAGAACAAATAGAAGAAGTTATTAAAAAAACAGGTTTAGAAGAAGTTCAAAATAAACTAATAAAAAATTTATCAAGAGGATATAAACAAAGGGTAAGTATGGCAGGAGCATTAGTAGGAAGCTCAGATGTACTAATATTAGATGAGCCAACAGTAGGGTTAGACCCAAAACAAATATTAGAAATAAGAACACTTATAAAAGAATTAGGAAAAAAGCATACTGTAATATTAAGTTCACACATTCTATCAGAAGTAAGCCAAATTTGCGATAGAGTGGTTATAATAAATAATGGAAAAATAGTAGCAATAGATACACCAGAAAATTTGGAAGAAAAAACAAAAAATAAAAATATATTATATGTTACTGTAGAAGATAAAAAAGAAAAAATGTTAAGTATAAAAGACAAAGTAAAATATATACAAGAATTAGAACTTGTAAAAGACAACGAAGATGGAACAAAACAATATAAAATAGTTTCAGAAGAAAATGTAGACTTAAGAAAGAAAATGTTTGAAATATTACCAAAAGAAGATATAACAATATTCGAACTAAAAAAAGCAGAAGCAAGTTTAGAAGATGCATTTATGAAACTAATAGAAGAAAAAAGTGAGAATATAGAAGATAATATTGAAAAAGAAGGAGGAGAGGAATAATGTGGTCAATTATAAAAAAAGAAGTTAAAACATATTTTTTATCTCCAATAGGTTATGTATTTATAGGGATATTTTTAATAGCATTTAGTATATCATTTTATTTAGAATTAATGTATACAGGCGGAAGAGTTCAATTTAATTATATATTTACATATCTTCCTACAATATTATCATTTGCTATATTAGTACCATTACTTACAATGAGAACCTTTTCAGAAGAAAGAAAAAATGGAACAGAGCAACTACTTTTAACATCACCAATTAGTATAACAAAAATAGTTATTGCTAAATTTATATCAGCATTAATAATAACATTAATTGCGATTGCATGTACATCAATGTTTTTAATAATAATAAGATGTTTTGGCTCATTAGATATTACAGCAGCACTAGTTACAATATTTGGTTTTATACTATTAGCTATGTCATACATATCAATAGGAATATTAGCATCTAGTATAACTGAAAACCAAATTATTGCTGCATTAATTACAATAATAACTTTTGTAGCAACTTGGGTATTACCAGAATTTCTACAAGCAGGAGCAAGCTTCTCGTTAATAAATATGTTTTCTAAATTTACAACAGGTCAAATAAATATAGCATATACAGTAACATATTTAGCATTTACAGTTCTTTGCTTAATACTAACTATAACTGTAATGCAAAGAAGAAAAAGTGCGAAGTAGGAGGAATTGTAAATGAAAAAATTAATAGAAAAAATAAAGAAAAGCGTACTTGTAAAAAGAACAACAACTATATTATTTGTAATAATTTTAGTAGCTTTATTTATTAGCTTAACTTTATGGATTAACAAATTAAATTTAAATCCAATAGATTTTACTAAAGAAAAATTATATACCTTAACAGATACAAGTAAAGAAAGAATTGCAAATATAACAGAAGAAGTTAATATATATTTTGTAGGATATTCAGAGCAAGATTCAATAATGGATTTAGCAAAACAATATCATAGCGCAAATAATAATATAAATGTAGAAATAGTAACATCAACTTCAAGACCAGACATTGTACAAAAATATGGAATAGAAGAAAATACAAGCTGTATAATAGTAGAAAATGGTCAAAAAAGTAAAGTATTATTAGTAGAAGATTTATATGTGGCAGACCCAGCTACATATGAACAAATAGATATAACCGAAGAAAAGTTAACAAATAGCATATTATATGTAGTAGCGGAAAAAATACCAACAGTATATTTCTTAGAGGGATACTCAGAATTTTCAATAAACGGTAATATGAGTTACTTAGCAATATATTTAGCAAACGAAATAACTAGTTTTAAAACTGTAAATACAGTATCACAAGGTAAAATTCCAGAAGATTGTGATACATTAGTAGTAAATACACCGAATGCAGACTTTGATGATATTACAACAAATGCAATTTTAGAATATATAAATAATGGTGGAAACATATTATGGTTTAATTCTGTAAGTACGAAAGAGCAAAATATGCCAAATGTAAATAAAATACTAGCTACATATGGAGTAGCACCATTTACAAAAGGATATATAAGTGAAACAGATGCATTAAAAAGGTCATCAACAGCTGCAAGTATAATTTTACCAGAAGTAAAATATTCTGCAATAACTAAAAATGTATCTTCACCAGTATTTATAAACTCAAGTAAAATAAATTTTGCAAGTGATGAAGAATTAGAAAATTTAAAAGTAACAAAAAATGTGCTATTAGAAGCAAGCGAAACTTCATTTATAAGAACAAACTTTGAAATAAGTTATAATGGAAAGCTAGATAGTGAAGAAGGCGGACCATTTGTAATAGGAGCAGAACTACAAAAACAAATAAAAGAAGAAAATACAGAAACTGGAGAAAAAGTTTCAAAATTAGTAATATACGGAGAAAACTATTTTGTATCAAACTATACAATAGACTCTACCTCACAAACACCATTTATAGCATACCCAGGAAACCGCCAATTAGTAACAGACACTATAGCATATTTAGTAGATAGGCAAGAAGACATAGTTATAAGAAAAGACACAAATATAGTAAACTACACAGCAACAGTAGCGCAAAACAATATAATACAATGGATAATATTTGGAGTGCCAGTTATTATAATATTAATAGGAATTTTAGTATGGCAACATAGAAGAAGAAAGAAATAGAAATAAAAAACAAAACCCTCTCATAAAATTAGATGAGAGGGCGTATTTTTTAGTGAATAATGAATAGTGAATAATGAATAATGAATAGTGAATAATGAATAATGAATAGTTAATGATGTAGGGGTTAAATCGGTAAGGAATACTTCTTTGGGAATACCGAATTTCGTCCAAACAATAATCAATATTAAATAATACAAAACATTCAAAATTGTTGTAGGGGCGATTATTAATCGTCCGCTCCTTCAAAGAAACTACCTAAATAAAAAAGGAGAAATTAAATTTGAAAAATACATTTAAAGTTATTTTTGTAATTATAGGAACTTTAATAGGTGCAGGTTTTGCATCTGGTAGAGAAATATATTTGTTTTTTGGTAAATACGGTGAGAACGGAAAAATAGGAATAATTTTAACGGGAATTATTACAGGGATTATAATTTATAAAGTATTAGAAATAACAAAAACTTATGAAATAAATAATTATAATAAATTATTAGAAAGAGTAAATTGGAAACATAGTAAATTAAATAAATATATAAATTTAATAGTAAATAGTTTTTTACTAATTTCTTTTTATATAATGATAGCAGGTTTTAGTGCATATATGCTACAAACTTATAATACACCTATATATATTTCTAGTATTATTTTTGTAATGATATGTTACATTATATTTAAAAAAAGCATACAAGGTGTAATAAAAGCAAATGAAATATTAGTTCCAATACTAATAATATTAATTACATATTTAGGAATAAAAAATATTCCGTATAGTTTTAATGCAAATGGTATTTCAACAATAGAAGGAACTACAAGTACATGGATAATAGGAAGTGTACTATATGCAAGTTACAATAGTATTTTATTAATACCAGTTTTAACAGGTTTAAGAAATTATTTAGATAGTAAAAAGCAAATAATAAAAATATCAATAATAAGTAGTAGTATAATTATAATATTAGCTTTATTTATATATTTTCTTTTATTAAGAGGAGAATTTTTTGTTTCTGAACTAGAAATGCCACTAATAGAAATAACAATGCAATTTGGAAAAATATTTAAATATATATATGGTTTTGTAATAATAGCTTCAATATTTACATCTGCAGTTTCAGCAGGATACAGCTTTTTAGGAAATGTAAGTAAAACAAAGAAAAGTTATGAAATAATTTTATTAATTATATGTATAACAGGAATTGCAGTATCTAATATAGGTTTTTCAAAATTAGTAGAAATACTTTATCCATTATTTGGGATGCTAGGATTAATACAAATGTGGACGTTAGTTAAATTTAAAAATTGAGTATTTTTTATTTACAAAATCCGATATTTACTATAAAATAAATTTGAATAAATTTATTAGGAGTTTTTGATGAAAATAATTGGAATAGAAGATGAAAATATTAAAACAAAATTAAATAAAAAAAGAGTAATGATAGCTTCTATAATAGGAATAGTAGTAGTTATTATATTAATATTATTTATTATATATTGTGCAAATAGAACATTTAGAGATATGGTTGATAAATACATATTAATGAAAAACGTAATAGAGGATAGCACAGCCTCAATTGATATTAATGAAAACGAAACAAATAATATTTTTGCATATGATAAATATATTTCAGTATTAAGTAAAAACACTTTAAAAAATTATAATTCTTCAGGAAAGTTAGATGGAGAATTAACAGTGGAAATAAGTAATCCAATAACGCAAACTAATGGTAGATTTCTATTAATAGCTGAAAAAGAAAAAAATAAAATTTATTTAGTATCAGGAAATGAACTGATTTGGCAAAAAGACTTAGAAGGGGAGATAAGCAAAATATGTGTAAATAAAAATGGATATGTAGCTGTAATTTTATCTGGAACAACATATAAATCTGTAATTCAAATATTTGATTCAGAAGGAAAAGAACTATTTAAACAATTTTTATCAACAACAACAGCGGTAGATGCTAGCATATCTCTTGATAACCAATATTTAGCATTTTTAGAGCTAAATACTAGTGGGACAGCTTTGCAATCTATAATAAAGGTAATATCTATACCAAAAGCAAAAACAACACCTTCAGAATCAGAAGTATACAAATATTTAGATGAAAATGGAGTATTAATAACAAACATAAAATATCAGCAAGGGAATAAACTGGTATATATGAGTGATGATGGAATAAATATAATAAAAGGAGAAACAAACGATAAAGTTCTTAACTTTGTAGAAGAAGGGAAAAGAATAAGTTTTGCAGATATAGAACTTAATAACTATATATATAGAGTTATAGAAAAATCATCATTGTTAAGTAATGAAACAAATATAGAAATGGTAAATACGGGAAGTAGAAAGACAAGTATATATACATTAGATAGTGTGCCAAGAAAAATGTATAGTTATAATGATAAAATAGCAATAAATTTAGGTTCAGAAGTACATTTTATAAGCACAAATGGATGGTTAATTAAAAAGTACATTTCTAGTCAAGAAATAAGGAATATAGTAATGGCTAACAACTTTGCAGGAATAGTGTATAGAAATAAAATAGAAATAGTAAATATTTAAAAGGAGGAAATAAATATGTCTATAATAATTGATTTAATAATTTTAGCAATAATTTTACTTTGCGTTATATTAGGGTATAAGAAGGGACTAACAAAATGTATAATAAAAATATTATCTTTTGTAATAGCATTAGCAGTAGCTTTTGTATTATTCAAACCAATAAGTACACTAATTATAAAAAATACTACAATAGACGATAATATTAAAAATTCAATAATAAACTTAGTACAAAATGATGTAGAAGAAAATGGAAAAGTAAGTGAAGAATCAAACTTACCACAGTCTATGATAGAGCATATAAATGAAAGTATACAAAACTCTGTAAATGAAACAAAAATGACAGTAGTAAATACTGTAGCAACTGAAATTTCAACAGGAATAGTAAATGTATGTGTAGCAATTGGCCTATTTATAGTTGCAAGAATAGCATTAATATTTGTAAGTGCACTATCTTCAATAATAACAGATTTACCACTAATAAAACAATTTGACAAAGCGGGCGGACTTATATATGGAATAGTTAAATCATTATTAATAATATTTATAATATTTGCAGTAATTTCATTTATAAGCCCAATGATAGAAAACTCAGGAATAATAACAGCAATTAATAAATCAATTTTAGGAAGTGTATTATACAATAACAATTTATTATTAAAAATAATATTATAATAAAAAGGCAACGAAGTGTTGCCTTTTTATTATAATTTTGTCCATTTCAAAATTATTATCAGAATATTTTCTCCATTGCAATTAACTACGCCCGAATATACAATTTCACGATTTTCTTTATCAACTTTAACTTTGACTTGTATATCTTCGTTTTTTCTAAAAGCATGATATTCATAACCAAAATTACCATCAGAAGAATAAATTTGATTAGAAGAGCTCTCATAATGTAGTTCTACACAACAGCCGTTAAACCGTAACTTAGTAAATTTAGAGTCCTTCGGCAAATCAAGCCAACCGTAATCCTTATAAGGGTAAATTTCAACATAATCTTTCTTCATAGAATAACCTCCTTTTAATAAAAAAGAAATTTAACAGTTACACTTAGCATAAAGCTAATAAATTATAATTAATATTAACATAAAATTTGAAATTTTACAAGCTGTTTTGTAAATTTAACGTGAAAAATAATCTAAAAATATTGAAATATATTTGCTTTTTTGTTATACTTTTTTTATGCAAATAAAATAGGAGTGAAATAAATTGAAAAAAGATATAGATTCAAAAGACAAGAAGAAAAAAAAGAAGAAAAAAAGTAAAATAAAGGTACTTTTAAGAATTCTTTTACTAATTATAATATTAATAATTATAGGTTATGGAATATGGTTTGGAATAAACTATTTTAAACATATCTTTAAACGAGGAGAAAGCCATTATGACCCACTTTCAGCTACTGCTCTAGGTATAGATCCAGAAAAGTTAAAAACAGTAGGCAGAATAAATATATTATTATTAGGAGAAAGTGGTTACGAAGATGACTATAAGTTAACAGATAGTATTATGATCGTATCTTATAATCCACAAACACAGCAAGCTTCTATGTTATCAGTTCCAAGAGATACATATGTAGGAAAAAGAAACAAAGATACAGCAACTTCAAATTATTTAGCAAGTTATAAAGTAAATTCAGTATATCGAAATGGAACAAATATACCAGAAGCAATAGAAAGAATAGAAGAAGTAGTTGGAATAGATATTGATAATTATGTTTTAATAGATACATCTGCAATAGTTCAAATAGTAGATGCAATAGGTGGAGTAAGGTTTAATGTTCCAATAGATATGAATTATGATGATACTAATCAAAACTTACACATACACCTTCAAGCAGGTGAACAATTAATAGATGGTGCAAAAGCAGAACAATTACTACGTTTTAGGCACAACCAAGATTGGACAAGTTACCCAGAAGAGTATGGAGATAACGACTTAGGTAGAATGAGAACACAAAGAGAATTTATACAAGCTACATTAAAACAATTAATTAAGTTTGAAAATATTACTAAAGTATTAGACTTGTTAAACATTGTATTTGATAATGTAAAAACGGATTTAAGCCTAGAAACAATAAAATATTATATACCATATGCATTTAAATTTGACATGAATAATATTAAATCTGGAATGGTACCAGGTACAAATGAAAAATGTAATGGAATTTGGATATATATACCAAATAAAAAAGAAACTAAACAAGTAGTAGATGAGTTATTTACTGATATAGTAATATTAGATGAAAATACAAACACAATTAATAATAATAATACTTCTAATGAAAATGAAGATAAAGCAAAAGAAATTAAAATAGAATTATTAAATGGAACTACAACAGAAACAGCACTAGAAGAAGTAAAACAAAAGCTAAAAAAAGCAGGATATAATGTAACAAAAACAGGAAATACATCTTTAACTGAAAAAAGTGTTATAATAAATAGAACAATGCAATCAAAAATAGTAGAAGAAGATTTGGAAAAGGAATTAGGAATAAAAAATATAAAAAGTAGTTCAAATAACAGCAAGGTTGACTTTACTATAATAATAGGAAAAGATTATAAATAAAAAACAAGAATAAAATTTTCTAAGCTCATTCTTCGCTAAGAAAATCTAATTCTTCCATAACCATCTTCTAAGGAAATTCACCGCTATCGCGCATGACTTTCCTAAGAATATAAAAAAAAGGGGCAATTTTATTAATATTGCTCCTTTTTTTATTTTATAAAAATAAATTAATTTTAAAATGTAGTGAATTATATCTAAAAGGAATACCTAAAAGAATTTACGGAATTACGCCCTTTTTATATTATATAAAATAATCTGTTTTAATTTAAAAATGTAGGGGCGATTATTTTCTTAGCTCTTCGAGCGAGTAGCGAGTTAGAGATAAGTTATGCAAAGCCAATCGCCCGCTTAAAATTTCTTTTATTACTACCAATATAAATAATTGCTTTTGCTAGAATAACTATTACTATTTTTCTTCTTCTTCTTCTTTTTCTTTCTTTTATTCTTCTTGTTGTTATTAGATTTTAACAATTTATACAATAAAAACAATACTAAAAGTACAGAAACAATTGTTAAAAATGTATTAAAAGCATTTGATCCTACTACATTTCCTCCAGCTAATAAATTAGAAGTATAAGTATTTCCATCTATTTCATAAGTAATTTTGCCTATAACTGTATTTTCAGCAATAGATGCTTCTAAATTTGAACTTATTTCTACATTAGGTGTAATAGAATTAACATCTGTATCCCTTTTTAATAATAAAGCTATTTCATCTTCTACTACAACATTCAAATGTTTAGTAGCACTATTTGCTTTAGCAATTTTTATTTTCTTTAAGATAGAACCTTTTTCATTAATAGTCTTAACAGTATAATTTTCAAAAGCATAATTAAATAAGGTTTTACAGTCTAAATATCTTGCAGAAAGGCCATTTTCAGTAGTACTAGCGCCCAAAATTACTACAATATATTCTATGTCTTCTTTTTTAGCAGTTGCTACTATACAATTTTTAGCAGCATTAGTATATCCAGTTTTTGCGCCAGTAGTATATTCATAATAATAATTATCAACTCTATCAGAAGTGTCTTTCTTAATAAGTTCATTTGTAGTACCAAATACTCTATCATTTGTAGGATATTTGTTAGTAGCAGGAAGAGTATAAAATGTGGTACCTACAATTTCTCTAAAAACTTCATTTTTCATTGCATACTGTCCCATAATTGCTAAATCATAAGCAGTAGAATAATGATTTTCATCATGAACACCATTAGCATTAACAAAATGAGTATTTAAACAACCAATTTCTTCAGCCTTAGTATTCATCATAGTAGTAAAACTTTCTATACTACCAGAAATATGCTCAGCTAAAACATTTGCAGCTTCATTTGCAGAATTAATTAAAAGTACATGTAATAGTTGGTTTATAGTAAGTTCTTCTCCAACTTGAATATTAGCATTAGTGTATCCGAACAGGTACTGTAAAAACAGCTTCATAACTTGCTGTTGCTACATCGGTAAGTTCACAATGTTCTAAAGTAAGAATTGCTGTCATTATTTTTGTTGTGCTAGCAGGGTACATTTTTTCATATCCATTCTTCTCATAAATAACTTTTCCAGTTTTACTTTCCATTAAAAGGCAACAAGGCGAATATGTTGTGATACTAGAAGTATCAGTATATGTAACTGTACCAGTACAAAAAACAGTGGTGGTACAGAAAATAGTCAATAATATAAAAATAATTGTAATATTTTTTAAATATTTCATAGTTTCTCCTTTATATAATAATGTGTTTATATAATATATTATAAATGGAGAAAATTCAATACCAAAAAGGAGGTTTTAATATAAAAAGTTATAAACAAATTTTAATAATATGTGGATTAGTAGGGGTAATTATTATAGGTGTGTGTATTTATTTTTATTTTAATAAGAATGAAGACGATTCTTATTTAGAAGTTTCAAATGAAGAAATGCAAGTTACAAATGATATAGAGGAACAAAAGGGAGAAATTGTTATACATATTACGGGAGAGGTTGTAAATAAAGGAATAGTGAAGTTAATAGAAGGTACGAGGGTAATTGATGCAATAGAAGCAGCAGGTGGAGCAACTAAAGAAGCGAATTTATCTAAAATCAATTTAGCATATTTATTAGAAGACGGAATGAAATTATATATTCCAAGTATAAATGATGAAGAAGATAAGGAATATGTTTCAAGTACTAGTATAAACGGACAAACTGGAAATAGTAAACAAACACTAAAAGTTAATATAAATACAGCAACAAGTGAAGAACTACAAAAGTTACCAGGAATTGGAGAGGCAATGGCAAGTAGAATAATTACATATAGAAAAGAAAATGGTAAGTTTAGTAAAATAGAAGATATAAAGAATGTAAGTGGAATAGGTGAGGCTAAGTTTAATAATATTAAGGGGTATATATATGTGAATTAGTAAATACTTTAGTATTGTAAAGAAGTTAAAAATATGCTAATATAATGATAGGGGGAATAATTATGGAATTAAAAAAATTAGCTGAATCATGGGTAGTAGTAATATTAGCATTAATAATTTTTTGGCCAGTAGGTTTAATTTTGTTATATTTAAAATTAAGAAATAACTCAAAAAATAAATTTTCATTTAGTGGAATAACTAAAATATCAATAGGTGTATGCTCTGTATTCTTTGGATTAATAGGAACAGCTACAGAAATAGATGAGCCAACGGGTGAAGTAGGTCTAACTATTGTAATGGTATCAATATTCTTAGCAATAGGAGCTGTTTTAATATATTTTGGAACAAAGAATATAAAAGAAGGAAAAATATATGAAAAGATAGGAAATCTAATAAATTTTCAAGAAGTAGAAAGTATAGAAGAAATAGCAAAAAAATTAAAAATAACTGAAGAAAAAGCAAAAGAGTATATATCAAAAGCAATATCGCTAGGTATTTGTAATAATGAAATAGAATATAAAAATAATAAAATAATATATAAAAAGAAAGCCCAAGAACAAGCAGAAAAGAAGAAACATGAAAGAACAGTAAAATGTGAATGTTGTGGAGGAATAAATCACATAAATGATACAGAAGTAAAGGCTTGTGAATATTGCGGAATGGAGCTAATGATAAATAACTAATTTAAATGCCATATTTATTTAATAAAATTAGGTAAATATGGTATAATTTTCTTTATGTTTTCATATAATATATGAGGTAGCAAGGAAAAAAACGAAAAAAATCACATAAAGGGTTGACAAACGGGACATTTGAGGTTATACTAATAAAGCAGTACAAAAAAGAAAATAAAATTTAATACATCGCGGGGTGGAGCAGTTGGCAGCTCGTCGGGCTCATAACCCGAAGGTCGTAAGTTCGAGTCTTACCCCCGCAACCACTAATTTTATTAGAGTCGCAAGAGATTGTGGACTCTTATTTTTTTGACTTTGACGTAATTTTGACGTAAATGGGGACAGCTTGGGGACACATGCTGCCTAAACCCTTTCAAATAGCCTAAAACACGTCTTGTGGTTTTAAAAAAGCAACTTTTGTAATTATATTGAAAAAGAGTGGTTAGTTTTTATCTACCAATAAATTTTGCAAGACTATACCTGCACTTCTATTATGAGAAGCTAGGGGATGGACATAGAAATTAAATGTTGTACTTATTTGAGCATGTCCTAATCTTGCTGCTACAACTGCTACATCTACATTTTGTGAAATAAGAAGAGTAGCATTTGTATGCCTGATACCATGAAAATTAATTACAGGTAGTCCAATTCTTTTAATAAATTTACCAAACCATTTACTTACTGTATCTGGGTGCATAGGTTTTCCGTTATCTTGAACAAATAACCTATTAGAATCGTGCCAGAATTCACCACAAAGCTCTTTTTGATTATCATACCATAATTTATATTCTTCTAACATTT